>CAZVAB010000055.1:0-8769 GCA_964625045.1 uncultured Oscillospiraceae bacterium
TTACAATCCCTTCCTTTGGCATCTCATTTTTGCTTCTGCATTTTGCTCATCACTACATATTACCGATTTTTTCGGCGCTTTATGCGAAGAAAGTATAGAAAAATGACCTGCCCGGTGGGCAGGTCATAAAAATTGGATATGGAGTCAAGGTGCCGGATGATGCGCCCGGTTCTTTTTCGCCATCAGCAGGCAGAACAGACCCAATTCCAGGACGAAAGTGATGAGCCAGGAAATGGGGTAGGACACATACAGGCAGCGCAGGGTATGATACTCTGGAATACGGAAGATGGTCATGATCCAGCCGATACGCATACCGCACACGCCCAAGATGGAAATGATCATGGGGGAGAAGGAAGCACCAAGGCCCCGCAGTGCACCGCTGGTCACATCCATCACGCCGCACAGAAAATAGGGCAGACACACAAGGCTCATGCGCAGAACGCCGTACTGGATGGCCTCCACGGAGTCGGGGATGTAAATGGGCAGCAGCGTGGGAGCCAGGGTGTACAGACCGCCGCCCACCACAAGGCCCACCACGGCA
Source organism: uncultured Oscillospiraceae bacterium (assembly GCA_964625045.1). GTDB lineage: Bacteria > Bacillota > Clostridia > Oscillospirales > Oscillospiraceae > Faecousia. The sequence goes on from CAZVAB010000055.1 coordinate 542, forward strand.
ACACAGCCCAGGCACACCCCAAGGATGTGCTTGACCCGCTTATGCTGTCCGGCACCCTCGTTTTGGCCGATGAAGTTCAGCGCCGTCTGATGGAAGGCGTTCATGGTGGCATAGGCGAAGCCCTCGATATTGGCGGCGGCGGCATTGCCGGAAATGACGATGTCACCGAAAGAATTGACCGAGGACTGGACGATCACGTTGGAAATGGAAAACATGGAGCTTTGAATGCCCGCGGGGATGCCAAGGCGCATCATTTTGGAAAGCTGGGCCTTGTAGAAGTGCATCTTTTTGGGGTGGAAGCGGCAGGCATCCGTCCGGCGCATCAGCGCCCGGACCACCAGCGCTGCTGAAACGCCCTGGGAGATGGTGGTGGCGAGGGCCACACCGTCCACATTCATGCCGCACACGGCAACGAAGAACAAATTCAGCATCACATTGATGACACCGGCAATGGACAGGTAGATCAGCGGTCCCTTGGTATCCCCCGCAGCACGCAAAATGGCAGCGGAGAAGTTATAGACCATGTTAAAGGTGATGCCGCCAAAGTAAATGCGCATATACACCGCCGACAGGGGCAGGACATTTTCCGGGGTGTCCATCCACCGCAGGAAGGTCTCGGAGAAGCTGACACCCACGATGGTCAAGATCACGCCGCTGACCAGCGCCAGAGGAAGGGCGGTATGCACGGTGCGGTGCATGGCTTCCTCGTTTCGGCTGCCGATGGCATGGGCGGTGCTGACACCGGCACCCACGGACAGGCCGATGAACAGGTTGATGATCAAGTTGGTGATGGCACCGGTGGCACCTACGGCACCCACGGAAATACTGCCGCAATACTGCCCCACTACCACCAGATCCGCAGCGTTGAACAGCAGCTGCAAAATGCTGGTTAGAATAATGGGAACGGTATAGCTGATGATGTTTGGAAATAACGGGCCATGAAGCATATCCTGCTGAAAGCGTTTCATCAATATTCTCTTCTTTCATTTAATAGTCATTCTTTGGCTATTATAGTCCTTTTTGTAGAAAGTGCAAGGATTATTTGGTTTTTCTTTTCCTTGACAGTCGGGACGGTTCGTGTTATAACGATTTTACGAACGGAAAGGAATGATGCGGGATGACAAAAAATGAGATATCCAGTCTGGTGGCGGCGCAGCGCGATTATTTTCAAACGGGGGCGACGCTGCCCCTGACTGTGCGGGTCCAGGCACTGAAAAAGCTGAAAAAAGCGCTGACGGAAAACGAGGATAGAATCAACGAAGCCCTCCGGGCAGATCTGGGAAAATCCGCATTTGAAGGCTATATGTGCGAGACGGGACTGGTCATCAGCGAGATATCCTATATGCTGCGGCATTTGCGGTCCTTTACCCGGGAAAAGCGGGTGCGTTCCCCCTTGGCCCAGTTTCCCTCCCGGAGCTATGTCAAGCCAGCTCCCTATGGGGTGACGCTGATCATCAGCCCCTGGAATTACCCGCTGCTGCTGACCTTGGACCCGCTGGTGGATGCCCTGGCGGCGGGAAATACCGCCATCGTCAAACCCAGCGCCTACGCACCTGCCACGGCGGCACTGCTGGAAAAGCTGCTGGGAGATCTCTTCCCCCGGGAATATGTGGCGGTGGTCACCGGCGGGCGGGAGGAAAACACCTGGCTGCTGGAAGAAAAATTCGACTATATTTTCTTCACCGGGAGTAAGGCCGTGGGAAAGACCGTGCTGGAAAAGGCGGCGGCTCATTTGACCCCTGTGACATTGGAGCTGGGTGGAAAAAGCCCCTGCATCGTGGATAAAAGTGCGGATCTTTCGTTGGCGGCCCGGCGGATCGTATTCGCAAAATTCCTCAACTGCGGCCAGACCTGTGTGGCACCGGACTATATTTTGTGCCATGAGGATGTGAAAGGGGAACTTTTGCGCCATCTTTCAGCGGAGATTTCCCGGCAATTTGGGGAAGAACCTCTGAAAAATGAGAATTATGGCAAGATCATCAACAAAAAGCATTTTGACAGGATCCTGGACCTGATGAACAAGGAAAAAGTCGTTGCGGGCGGTCAGTGGGAGGAAAGCACGTTAAAAATCGCACCCACGGTCATGGACGGCGTGACCTGGGAAGACGCGGTGATGGGCCAGGAGATCTTTGGGCCTGTGCTGCCGGTGCTGACATTTGAAACGGTCCAGGAGGTGGTCCGCAGTGTGACGGAGCAGGAAACGCCTCTTGCACTGTATGTGTTCGCCCGGGACAAGAAATTCATTTCCCAAATCACCACCCGGTGCGCCTTTGGCGGTGGCTGTGTCAACGATGCGGTGATCCACTTGGCCACCAGCCGCATGGGTTTCGGGGGCATGGGGGAGAGCGGCATGGGTGCCTACCATGGCAAAGCGGGTTTTGACACCTTTACCCACTATAAAAGCATGGTGGACAAGAAAAACTGGCTGGATCTGCCCATGCGATACCAGCCATACGGAAAAACAGCGGAAAAGCTCATTCATTTGTTCTTGAAGTGACCAAAAGCGGCGGGATTTCCGCCGCTTCAGTCTGTCGAAAAAGTACCGTCCCTTGGCTCCCCTTGTGGGGGAGCTGGCCGAAATCTTTGATTTCGGTCTGAGAGGGCAAAAATCCTCCCTCTCCGTCACGGCATTTGCCGTGACACCTCTCCCAAAGGGAGAGGCAAGTCATTCACCGGCGCAAAAACGACAGTTTTTTAACAATCTCAAGCGGCGGGATTTCCGCCGCTTTTTCCTATGTTACAAAGGGCAGGATCCATTCCCGGTTTTTCAGCAGCCGGGGGTTGGCAGGCTCGATTTCCAGTGCCCTGTTCACATGAAGCAGGGCTTTTTCATATTGCCCGGTGTAGAAATAGCCCAGGGATGCCAGATCATCCGGCAGCGTTCCCCAATTGGCGGCTTCCGTGATGTAGGTGCGGGGGCGCTCCTGGATGGCCAGTGCCCGCCCGGTGAGCCAGAGCAGCAGATACCAGTCCTGGTTTTCGTAGGCAAATACCGCAAAGTCCAGCCACGGCTCCCGGAGATTGGGAGCCTGGGCAATGGCCCGGAGAAACCAGCGCTGGGCTTCTTCATAGTTTTGGAGATTTACATAACACTTTGAAATATAGCGCATGGAGGCGCAACGCTCATCCGCCCAGGTGTCACGGGGGAGCTGAAGATGGCGATTCAGGGTGGAAATGGCGGCATCCCAATTGCCGTGGAAGAAATATTCCCGGCCCAGATAGTGCATATTTCGGTCATTATCCGGGTCTTCCGCAACGGCAAGCTCCAAAAGGGGGAGATATTGCCCCCGGGATTTGGTGTCGTCCGGGTGGTGACCCAGCGGTAGCCATGGCGGCGGTGTATGGGCGGCCCGGCACAAACGGTACCGGAAAACTGGGACAGGGTAGGGCACGGCTGCATCCGCATCCCGCTCCCGGACAGTCATCCAGGCCGGGATGGCGCTTCATCTTGGGTTCAAAGCATGGGTCCATAGAGGGAAGGCTCCTTTCAAAAGAGCGTTGGACATCCGAAAGGTGCCTATCGTCATGGTATGTGATGCGTCCGGAAAAGGTGAATAATGCCCAATGATCCATTGCAAGGGGCCTGCTTCCGTGTTATAATGAACTGGTTATGACGATATATGTTAGAGAGAAGGAATGATTTATGAAAAAACATCAGCTCTTGACGGCACTTTTGACGCTGTTTTTGCTGCTGTCCCTGCTGGCAGGCTGCGACCGGGCGCAGAGCAATACCACAGCCCCGGAAGAGACTGGCACACACACCCATACAGATGCGGACAACAACGGCCTGTGCGATGCCTGTGCCAAATCCGTGCTGGTCAGCTTTGATTTTTATGCCCTGAATGACCTGCATGGAAAATTCGACGATACCGCCAGCAACATTGGCGCGGACGAACTGACCACCTATCTGAAAGGGGAAGTTGCCACGTCCCAGAATGGCTACATCCTCTCCACCGGAGATATGTGGCAGGGCAGCGCCGAGTCCAACATGACTTACGGCGCACTGATGACTGACTGGATGAACGAGCTGGATTTCGTCTCCATGACGTTGGGCAACCATGAGTTTGACTGGGGCAGGGAATACATCGAAAGTAATTTGGAGCTGGCGGAGTTTCCATTCCTTGCCATCAATATTTATGAGCGTGCAACGAACACCCTGGCCTCCTACTGCACACCTTCGGCGATGATCGAAAGCGATGGCATCCAGATCGGTATCATTGGTGCCATTGGGGATTGCTATTCCTCCATTATGCAGGAGAAGGTGGCGGATGTGTATTTCAAGACCGGGTCGGAACTGACAAAGCTGGTGCAGCAGGAGTCGGAAAAGCTCCGCACCCAGGGGGCGGATTTCATCATCTACAGCCTGCACGATGGCTATGAGCGCAGCGCCTCCGGCACGGTCAGTCAGCTGGGCGGCTATTATGACATGGCGCTGTCCGATGGCTATGTGGATCTGGTTTTTGAGGGACATATCCACAAAAATTATGTATTTCAGGATACTTACGGGGTCTACCATCTTCAGGGCGGCGGCGAAAATGACGGACTGTCCCATGTGCAGCTCCAGTTCAATACCGCCAACGGAAACAAGCAGGTGGCGGAAGCGGAATTTGTTTCCAATGCGGTCTACGGCAAGCTGGAGGGTGACCCCATTGTGGGAGAACTGCTGGACAAATATGAGGAGCAGATCGGCAGTGCGGCAGAGGTTTTGGGAAAGAATGATCATGACCGGAGCAAAAGCGCCATTGCCCAGTTGGTTGCCCAGATGTACTATACCTTCGGTGTCGAGAGCTGGGGCAGCGAATATGATATCATCCTGGGCGGTGGATTTATTTCTCCCCGGGACCCTTATAAGCTGGCTTCCGGGGATGTGACCTACGCCATGCTGCATACATTGTTGCCCTTTGACAATCAGCTGACCCTCTGCTCCATCCGGGGGGCGGATCTGCGGAGCAAATTCATCGAAACGAAGAATGACCGCTATTTTCTCCACGGGCAGACAGAAAAGTGGAGCAATATCGATCCCAATGCCACCTATTATATCGTGGTGGATGCTTACACCGCCACTTATAAGCCCAACAATCTGACCATCGTCAAGGAATGTGAGGAAGCGGTGTATGCCCGGGATCTTTTGGCCCGGTACATCAAAGAAGGTGGCCTGACGACCACCACCAATGATGAAAATTATACCTTGACCTCCATTTCGGATATTCTGGCTCTGGGCGGCAGCCTGTCCAGCGGGCAGACCACCCGGGAAGCTTACTATGTCAAGGGCACTGTCCAGAGTATTGCCAGTGCCATGTACGGCAATCTGACCATTGCCGATGAAAACGGCAACACCCTGTATGTCTACGGTACCTACGATATCATGGGAAAAGACAGCTATGCCCAGATGGAAAACCCGCCCAAGGTGGGCGATACGGTGATCCTGTGCGCCCCGGTGCAAAAATATGTGCCCATGGGTGGCAGCGCTGTGGTGGAGCTGTACCGGGCACGGGTGATCGAACTTCATCGCTGACGGGTTCCCCGCTTGCCAAAGGGCAGGCGGGGGATTTGTAATTTTGTGGAATATTACAGGAAATAATTCGTAATTGGTACTGGCATATCGATAACGGATGTGCTATAATGTCAATGATAATTTGTGGTTTTATGCCATTTGCACGCCGGTGCCTCTTTTTTCAAGTGAAGAGGGGAGAAGGGACACCCGCAAAGGGCCGGGAAACCATAAAACGAATTCATAAGGAAGGTGCAAAATTGGAAAACTTCACCAAGTATAAGTTGAAGGCCGCCGATGAACTGCTGGATGTTCTGCACAATGTGGACAACATCTTCGTTCTGGCCTGCAACAAGTGTTTCAAAGAATTTGAAACACTGGAAGAACCGGAATGCGCTGAATTTGTGAAGCTTGCCACGGAAGCAGGCAAGACCGTCACAGGCACCGCAAACATCGATTTTCTGTGCAACAAGACCCTGACGGAGAACAAGCTCAAGGACCTGATCCCCGAGGGCACCCAGTGCGTCTTCGTCATCTCCTGCGGCCTGGGCATTCAGACCGTTGCGTCCTTGCTGGACCTCCCGGTTTACGCAGCCAGCAACTCTCTGAACTACACCGGCCATCACGGTATGGCACTGACCAAGAAGGCCTGCGATGCCTGCGCTCAGTGCTATCTGAACATCACCGGCGGCATTTGCCCCATCGTGGACTGCTCTAAGAGCCTGGTCAACGGCCAGTGCGGCGGTGCCAAGAACGGCAAGTGCGAAGTCGACCCCAACAAGGACTGCGCTTGGGCAAAGATTCAGGCTCGTCTGGAAGAGCAGGGCCGTCTGGAAGAGTTCAAGAACCAGCCCATTCAGATTCGGGACTACTCCAAGGTCAATGTGAAGGCTGTTCGGGAGTATGTTACCTCCATCCGGGACAGCCGTTTCGCAGGCTACTACGGCGGTGTGCATCCCGTGGAAGGCAAGGAGCCCACGGAGCACCTGGGCCTGGTGCGCTTCCCCGCACCCAAGGTGGCGGTGTTCCCCCTGTCCATGCACCTGGGCGCTCCCGCTACCGCCATCGTGGAAGTGGGCGACAAGGTGAAGGTGGGCCAGAAGATCGCAGAGGCTTCCGGCTTCATTTCCGCACCCGTACATAGCAGCATCAGCGGTACCGTTATCGCCATTGAGGATCGTCCTCACGCCAACCGGGGTATGTGCCTCTCCATCGTTGTGGAGAACGATTTCCTGGACACCCTGGACGAGAATGTGAAGCCCGCCAAGGCACTGGAAGAGCTGACCCCCGCCGAGATCATCGACATCGTTAAGAATGCCGGTATCGTGGGCATGGGCGGCGCTGGCTTCCCCACTTACGTCAAGCTGAATCCCGGCAAGCCCATCGATGCGGTTCTGGTCAATGCCTGCGAATGTGAGCCCATGCTCACCGCTGACCACAGAGTGCTGCTGGAGTTTGCGGACGATATCATCTATGGCCTGAAGGCTGTGATGAAGACTGTGGACACCAAGCGTGGCGTTATCGTCATCGAGGATAACAAGCCCGATGCCATTGAGCTGATGCAGAAGAAGGTGGAGGGCGAAGAGGGCATTGAAGTTTGCGTTGCCCGTACCAAGTACCCCCAGGGCGGCGAAAAGATGCTCATCAAGCGTGTTCTGGGCCGTATGGTCCCCAGCGGCAAGCTGCCTGCGGATGTGGGCGCTGTGGTCTCCAACGTGAGCACCGTCAAGGCAATCGCTGATGTACTGAAGACCGGTATGCCCCTGGTGGAGCGTGTCACCACCGTTACCGGCCCCTACATCCCCAACCCCGGCAACTTCATCGTCAAGATCGGCACCAGCGCGGCAGAACTGGTTGATTACTGCGGCGGCATCATGGAAGGCGATGTGACCATCAAGGCCGGCGGCCCCATGATGGGCTTCCCCCAGAAGGGCGTGGAGTTCCCCATTATGAAGGGCAGCAACGGCATCATTGCCATCGACACCGACCATTCTACGCCCCAGGAGTGCATCAAGTGCGGTCGCTGTATGGATGTGTGCCCCATGTCCCTGAAGCCCCTGTACTTCCACAAGTACTATGAGAGCCAGAACTGGGCCGGCTTCAAGGCTGAAAATGTCATGGACTGCATGGAGTGCAGATGCTGCGAGTTCATCTGCTCCTCCAAGATCCCGCTGATCAGCAAAATCAAGGCTGGCAAGGCCGCAGTAAGGGAGATGAAGTGATATGTTGATTACCCAACTGAAAGCACCGGAAGCCATTGAAAAGCTGCTGACCGGTAAGGTTTTCGTCATCAATTGCCACGGCTGTAAGGAAGTCCGCTTCCCGGAGCATGAGGCAGTGGAGCTGCAGAAGCAGTGGAAGGAGCGGGGCATCGTCACCGGCATCCTCACCACCGACTATGTCTGCAATGTGGAGAATTTGAAGCTGCGTTTGAGCTACCATCAGGAGGCCATCAATGCCGCGGATGCCGTTCTGGTCCTGTCCTGCGGCGTTGGCGTGCAGACGGTTGCCCAGCTGCTGGCACCCAAGAAGGTCTACGCCGTGTGCGATACCTTCCCCCTGCCCGGCTACCAGGGCGTGACCCCGCTGGAGCATGACTGTGACCAGTGCGGCGAGTGCTACCTGAACATCACCGGCGGCATCTGCCCCATCACCGCTTGCTCCAAGAGCCTGGTGAACGGTCAGTGCGGCGGTGCCAAGAACGGCAAGTGCGAAGTCGACCCCAATATGGAGTGCG
>CAZVAB010000056.1:0-8710 GCA_964625045.1 uncultured Oscillospiraceae bacterium
GCGGCCCACCTCCCTTTGCACAAGGGAGGCTGGCTGGGTGCAAAACAAAAACAATAGCTTTTACGACAGACTGAAATGACCGGGCAAGCCCCGGTCATTTTTGCATCCACAGGAAAAGAAGAAGCAGCGCCTGCACCGTCAGGATCAAAGGTACACCAATGGAAAATTTGGAGTGCTTCGTTTTGTGCCGCAGCACGGCCATTGCAAGAAAAACGCCGGCGCTGCCGCCCAGGACACTTATCGCCATCAGGGTGCGCTCCGGGATACGCCAGGACTTTTTTACAGCCCGGCGCTTATCACTGCGCATAATCAAAAATCCCGCCGCATTGATTAGAAGCAGGTAAACCATGAGGTATTCCATCAGTATCAGTTCCTTTCGGGAGGTATATTATGAAGATCTTTGCAGTGCTTTTGTGTATGCTGCTGCTTTGCGGCTGCACAGCGGATGTGTTTGAAACGGTGGGGGATGGGGGCAATGCCCCGGTGATGGCGCAAAGCGCCCAGCTGCTGCTGGAACTGCCGGAGGATGCGGCGGCCCAGACCATGGAGGGGGCTTCCGGGAAGCTCTATTTCTGCGATGATTACGAGATCATGGTGGAAACACTGGCTTCCGGGGATCTGAAGCGTACCGTCAAGACCCTGACAGGCTTTGATTTGGAGGATCTGGCTCTGGTGCAGACCAAGCGGTGCGGTGTGCCGTGCGTGGAAGGCGCATGGAGCGCCGCCGGGGAAAATGGGGACCAGGTGGGCCGTTTTCTGATCCTGGACGATGGAGCGTACCACTACTGTGTCAGTGTCATGGCAGCGGCGGACCGGGGCGGGGCCTGTGCCGACAGCTGGCAGAAATTATTGGAATCTGCAAAACTTGCCGAAACTTAATCAGAAGCGCTCACGGCTCGTCCGTGGGCGCTTTTATATCATAGCATATTTTTGGCGGTCTGGAAACCGGGAATTGCTTTTTTTTCGTGTTTGTGGTATCCTATGGCAAAAGGAGTGACAGCTGTGAGATTTTTAGGATGCCATTTATCCGCCTCCGGCGGCAATGCGGCTATGGTGCGAACGGCCCAGAAGATCGGTGCCAACACCTTTGCGTTTTTTACCCGGAATCCCCGGGGCTCCAAGGCAAAGGCGGAAGATCCGGCGGATTGCGCCCTTGCCATGGAAGAGCTGAACCGACTGGGCTTTGGAAAGCTGGTGGCTCACGGTGCGTATACCATGAACCTGTGCACCGCTGATAGCCAGGCAAGAGCCTTTGCCGCCAGCGTTTTGGCCGATGATCTGCGCCGCATGGCGGCACTGCCGGGAAACTACTACAATTTTCATCCCGGCTCCCATGTAGGCCAGGGGGTGAACACGGGTATTTCCCAGATCGTGGATGCGCTGAAACAGGCGATGGCACCAGCGTATCCTGTGACGGTGCTGCTGGAGACTATGGCAGGTAAGGGCAGCGAGATCGGCGGTCGGTTTGAAGAACTGAAAGCCATTATTGACGGCGTGGGTATGGAAAATCTGGGCGTGTGCCTGGATACCTGCCATGTTTTTGACGGTGGGTATGATATCGTCCAGGATCTTCCCGGTGTCCTGGCGGAGTTTGACCGCGTCATTGGGCTGGACAGGCTGAAGGCCCTGCATTTGAACGATTCGAAAAATCCTTTGGGCAGCCACAAAGACCGGCATGAGACCATCGGGGATGGTTACTTGGGTCTGCCGACATTCCACAATATCATCAACCATCCGGCCTTGGCGGGACTGCCTATGATTTTGGAAACGCCCAACGAGCTGCCGGGCTATGAAAAAGAGATTGCCCTGTTGCGGCAAATGGAAGAATAACAGATCAAGGAGGTGTGCGGCATGACAGCGGCAGCATTATTACAATTGGATGCACAGATGTTGCGGTTTTTTCAGGGCGTTTTGCGCTATGCCGCACCGATTTTGACGGCGCTGGTGCTTCTGCGGTGCGTTCGGCCCATGCTGACCTTCCGGCGGGAGCCGGAGATTTGGGCGTGGCTGTGTCTGGAAGATGGGCGCAAGCTGCCCATTACCCATTGGGAGAATGTCATTGGGCGCAGCAAGCGCAGCGATGTGGTGGTGGATGTGCCCACCATCTCCCGCAGCCATGCGGTCCTGACCCGCTATGACGACGGCAGCTGGACGATTTCGGACACCGGCTCCAAGTCCGGCACCCGGGTCAACGGAGAGAATATCGAGATCTGCGCCATTGACGAGACGGACGAGATCGAAATGGGCGGCATCCCCATGTTCCTGCTGCCCATGAACAAGCGGCAGGAGGGGCGGCTGGCCCAGCTGCGCACCAAAGCGGCCCGCCCGGTGGACAGCATTGCGGATCTGCTGATTTTATCCGTCCTTCAGGTGCTTTGCTGCCTGAGCTATCTGCTTACCAAGGACGCTGCCTATGCCGGGCAAATCGTGGGCGGATTCTGCGGCATCATTGTGTGCCAGTGGTTGCTGCTGATCTTCTACCTGATCATTCGCAAGCCATCGTTCCAATTGGAGACCTTGGCCTTTTTGCTTTGCACCATGGGCATGGCGGCCATCGCCGCGGTGAAGCCCGGGGAAATGACCAAGCAGCTCATTGCCATGGTGCTGGGCATTGCGGTATTCCTCTTTATGGGCTGGGCCTTGCGGGATCTGGAACGGGCCAAAAAGATGCGCTATCTTGCGGCAATTGCAGGCTTTGGCCTGCTGGTGGTCACGCTGCTGTTCGGCAAGGAATACCACGGTGCCCGGAACTGGCTGCGCATCGGCAGCTTCTCCTTGCAGCCCTCGGAATTGAGTAAGGTGTGCTTCGTGTTCGTAGGAGCATCCACCATGGACAGGCTCCTGAATAAGAAAAATTTGATCCTGTTCATCGCCTATACCATCGCCATCTGCCTGTGCCTTGCGGTGATGAATGACTTTGGCACAGCGCTGATCTTCTTTGTGGCGTTCCTGCTCATCGCCTATCTGCGCTCCGGCAGTATCGGCACCATTGGCCTTGCCTGTACGGCGTTGGGCTTTGCGGGGGTGATGGCATTGCGTATCGCACCCCACGCCATGAAGCGCTTTACCAACTGGCGGCACATTTGGGATGATCCTCTGGGTGCTGGATTCCAGCAGACCCGGGCACTGATGTGCATTGCTTCCGGCGGACTGTTTGGTCTGGGAGCGGGGAATGGAAAGATGTACAAGATTTTTGCGGCGGACTCCGACGTGGTATTTGCCACCATTTCCGAGGAATGGGGGCTGCTGGTGGCGGTGATGCTGGTGGCCTGTGTCATTGCCATGGGGCTTTTTGCGTTACGAGTAGCCTGTATTGGCCGCAGCAGTTTCTATACCATCGGTGCCTGCACCGCCGCCGGTATACTGCTGGTGCAGACGATCTTTAATGTACTGGGCACGGTGGATGTGGTTCCCCTGACGGGTGTGACCTTTCCGTTTGTCTCCAATGGCGGTTCCAGTATGATCGGTGTCTGGGGGCTGCTGGCCTTTATCAAGGCGGCGGACACCCGACAGGGTGCCAGCTTTGCGGTGCGCCAGACCAAAGAAAGGGGGGCGGAGGATGAATAGGATCATGGGAAGAGCGAAGATCTTGATGATCTTGGTTCTGGTTCTGGCTTTGGGCATGACGTTCTTTGTGGGCGAGTATGCGCTGAAGGCCTCCACCTGGGTGCAATCTCCAGGATCGCCCCATCTTTATTATGCGGGAAATCTGGGCTGCGGTACCGTGTATGACCGGGAGGGAAATCTGCTGATGGACCTTTCCGGGGATAGAAGCTACGCGCTGGAGGCCCTTTTGCGCCAGTCCACGGTGCATTGGCTGGGGGACCGTCAGGGTAATATCAGTGCCCCGGCCCTTTCTCATTACGCCATGCAGATCGCAGGCTTTGATAAGATCAACGGCGTGTATACCCAGTTGGGGCAGGGGGGACAGGTGAGCCTGACCCTTTCCGGCAAGCTGCAACAGGCCGCGCTGGAAGCAATGGGGGAGCACAAGGGCACCATCGCCCTGATGAACTACAAGACCGGTGAGATACTCTGCGCCGTGACCACCCCCAACTACGACCCGGATGATTTGCCGGATATTGCAGGAGATACCACAGGGAAGTATGAGGGCGTTTACCTCAACCGTTTCACCCAGTCCACCTATATCCCCGGTTCCATTTATAAGATCGTTACCACGGCGGCGGCGTTAGAGGAGATCCCGGATATTCTGGAGCAGACCTTTACCTGCACCGGGAAAGTGGAATTCGGCGTGGACAGTGTTACCTGTGAAAAGCGCCATGGCACGCAGAGTTTCCGGGATGCCTTTAAGAACTCCTGCAACTGCGCCTTTGCCAATGTGGCGCTGCAGCTGGGCGGGGAGAAGCTGGAAGCTTATGCTGCTCAGTTCGGCGTGCTGGATGCGGTGGAATTTGACGGCATCACCACCGTTAAGGGGAATATGGATTGCGCCGACGCGGCGGATGTGATGGTCTCATGGAGCGCCATCGGTCAGCATAAGGATCAGATCAATCCCTGCGCCTATCTGCGCTTTGTCAGTGCGGTGGCTGCCGGTGGAACTGGCAAAACCCCTTATCTGGTGGATTCCATCCGGGTGGGGAGCAAGACCACCTACACGGCAAAGGTAAGTACGGAAAACCGGATCATGTCCGGCCAGACGGCGGAAAAGATACGGGATTTCATGCGCAATAATGTGGAAAACTACTATGGCGAAGAGCATTTTGCAGGCTTTACCGTCTGCGCCAAGTCCGGCACGGCGGAAGTGGGTGGCGATAAAAAGCCCAACGCCATGTTCACGGGCTTTTTGACGGATGAAGAATATCCGCTGGCCTTCATCGTGGTGGTGGAGGATGGCGGCTATGGCCGTCAGGTCTGCATCCCTATTTTGGAAAAAGTGCTGCTGGCGCTGAAAGAGACCTGAACGCATAACGAATACCCCCTGTGCATAGACATGGCACAGGGGGTGTTTTTCGTGTGCAGAAAGAACCAACTTTGCGGGTCGGTGCTGATCGCCTTCGGATTTGGGCTTCTGGTGGGGATCTGCCTGGAGTCCACCTTCTTTACCTGCTGCATTGGTCTGGGGATCATGGGTCTGGGATTTTGGTGCTGCGGGAAAAAATAATGGGCATATCCTTGTCCCTGCTTGCATAAGATTTCGTAGGAATGTGGGAGGAGTGAACCAAATGGAAGTCAAATTCAATCAAAATACACTTTCCTGCTTGCAGATGGTGGTCAGCGGTGTGCAGAAGCTGGAGCAGACTCTGGAACTGCGGCTGCCGGAGGGATACCCGGATATCGGCAGGATCCTGGGCTGCTGGGGACAGGTGCTGCTGCGGGGCAAAGACTGGCGCAGTTCCGGCATGAGCGCCAATGCCGGGGTAATGGCCTGGGTGCTGTATGCCCCGGAGGATGGTTCCAGCCCCCGGGTGGTGGATGCCTGGATCCCGTTTTCGTGCAAGTGGGATTTTCCGGAGCCGGTGGATGACGGCCTGATGACCATGCAGCCCCTGTTGACAGATCTGGATGGCCGGGGAACGTCAGCCCGAAAGATCATGCTCCGGGCCTGCGTGGATATGATGGGCCAGGCCATGATTCCCAGTAAGGCCCAGATCCCAGTGCCCGATACACTGCCGGAGGATGTGTATTTACGCCGGGAAAGTTACCCGGTGGAGCTTCCCATGGAGGGCGGAGAAAAGCAGATGCAAATGGAGCAGCTGCTGAATTTGCCGGACACGCCGGGGAGCCATAAGGTCATCAGTACATCGCTGAAACCTCAGGTGCAGGAGCAGAAGCTCGTCGCCAACCGGCTGATCTTCCGGGGAGAGGCAACGCTCCATCTGCGTTACATCCATGAAGACGGTAGCCAGGGCACCTGGCAGACCCAGATCCCATTTTCTCAATATGTGGAGCTGGACCGGGATTATGGGGCCCAGGCAAGTGCCTGGCTGGAGCCGGTGGTGACGGCATTGGAACTGACGGCGGAAGACAATGGGCAGATGTCCATGAAGGCTGGGGTGGCGGCTCAGTATCTCATCTTTGACCGTAGCGTGCTGGAAATGGTAACGGATGCGTACAGCCCATGCCGGGAGGTGGGGGTGCAGGAGGGAGTGCTCACCCTTCCCATGCTGCTGGATATGCGGACGGTTGATGTAAATGTTCAGGGAACAACGGAGGAACTGGGAAGTCCCGGGGACATTGCGCCCATGCCAGCGTACCCGGCGCTGCGGCAGGGGGATGACGGAACGGATATCCGCATGGACGGTCATTTTCAAATTCTGGCCCGGGATGGGGAGGGACAACTGCGCATGGAAAGTGTCCCTTTTACCGGGAGCGTACCCTTCCCCTCAGCGGCGGAAAATCGGACGCAACTGTGGGTCGGCCCGGGAAGTGTACCGACACTGTCCCCCGGTGCCGGGGGCAGTGTGATCCAGTGCGGCTATCCGGTGACAGCCATGGTCTATTCCGGGCAGCCCATATCCGTTGTGGTGAGGCTGGAATTGGGAGAACTGAAACCGCTGGACCCGGATCGCCCGTCCATTATTTTGCGCCGGGCAGGGGAGGAAGACCTGTGGACCATGGCAAAATGCTGCGGCTCCACGGTGGAAGCAATTCAAAAAGCAAACCAGCTGCAGCAGGAGCCGGAAAAGGGCCAAATGCTTCTGATCCCGGTCTGCTGAAAAAAGACCGCCGCCCCGTGGGAGAATCGGGGCGGCGGTGGCGGGGGGCGTCGCTTTTGGGAGTATTTTCCTCGCCTGGTGATATCATAGTACATTGGTTCTGCGGAAACCATCGAAATTGGTCGAAGACCAAAAGAAATTCTGTTTTTTGCACTCTGCTGAAATGGCAGAG
This sequence comes from uncultured Oscillospiraceae bacterium, assembly GCA_964625045.1. Classification (GTDB taxonomy): domain Bacteria; phylum Bacillota; class Clostridia; order Oscillospirales; family Oscillospiraceae; genus Faecousia. The sequence goes on from CAZVAB010000056.1 coordinate 6,850, forward strand.
TGCTTTTTTGTGAAATACGAAGAAAGTGGAAGAAATCAAAGGAAAAATCTTGCATCTGTCATGGGCGCATGATAATATGTCAATGACAAGAAAACAAAACGGAGGGATGAATATGTATGCTTCGGATTATCGAAGGGATGCAAGATGCGCCCTGATGGGGAAATGGGCCATAGCTGTGCTGGCGGGGTTCATTGCGATGCTGGTGGGCGCAGTGTCTTACGATGGCCCCCGGATCACGCTGAATATCAACAGTCAGGGAACATCCTTTGCACTGAGCTTAAAAAATCAGGTGCTTTATTCCTTCGGCAGTGGAACGGCTTACCAAGTTGCCGGATTTTTGCAGAGTTTTTGTGGCATTATGCTGGTCCTTGCGCTGCTGGTCGTTTCGGTGCTCCTGGTGAGTGTCATCGCTGTGGGCTATGCCAAATTCAACCTGGATCTGGTGGACCGGCAGCAGGAGGCAAAAATCGGTTCCCTGTTCGCATATTTTCCCAATTGGACGACGGCTGTGTGCGCCCGGGTATTACAGATACTGTATATAGTGCTTTGGTATTTGCTGCTGATCGTGCCGGGAATCATGGCGACTTACAGCTATGCCATGACGGAATTCATTTTGGCGGAGCACCCGGAATTGAGTGCCAGTGAAGCCATTGCCAAGTCCAAGCAGATCATGCAGGGAAACCGCTGGAATTTGTTCTGCCTGGATTTCAGCTTCATCGGCTGGAGATTATTGAGCGTCCTTACGTTGGGCATCGGCTACCTTTGTCTGCAGCCCTATATGAACGCGGCAAGGGCATCCTTTTACCGGGAAGTTTCCCGCGGCGCCTTTGCCCAGAACCCCCAGCCATTTGATGTAGAGGGATAAGATACTGATTAGATACACATGGAAGGGTAGCTGTATATTCGTGTAAGCCTGTCAGATGATGCGGACGGTTGCAAACTTTGTTTTGCAACCGTCCTGTTTCGCAGTGATGAGACCCACAGGATTGATTTTCCGCTGGGGCTGTGGTATGATTGAAGCAATAAAACGATCAGGAGGGATTTTTCCGTGCTGCAACGAAGACAAAAAATAACGGAGCTTATCAACCAGGAAGGGCAGATCACCTTCGCACGGCTGAAAGAGGCATTCCCCACCGTATCCGAAATGACATTACGCACCGATCTGAAAGCCCTGGACGAGAATCATGCGATCGTCCGCATCCACGGCGGTGCCCGTTCCATTGAGATCGTGGCTGGAACTGACGGCCCCCTTGCCCAGCGTAGTGTGCGGAAGCAACAGGAAAAAATCGAAATGGCGAAAAAAGCCGTGGGTCTGCTGCATTCCTGCGCCTCTGTATTTCTGGATTCCGGCTCCACCGCTGCCACTTTGGCCCGTTTTTTTCCTGATACGCCCCGGCAGATATTCACTTCCGGCATCTCCTGTGCATCGGAACTGGCAGCGTTGGAAAAACCAACCGTCCACATGATCGGCGGGCGGCTCAACCGGTACAGCTTGAGCGTTTCCGGCAGCCGGAGCATTCTGGAGCTGCAGGACTACCATTTTGACATTTGCTTTTTGGGTGTTACCAGCTTCCACCCGGACTCCGGCTTTTGCTGCGGTGGTGCGGAGGACTGTGCGTTGAAGCAAATGGCAATGCGCCGGGCTGATGTGACTGTCGCACTGATGGACTCCGGCAAGTTCGGCCTGACCCATGCCCACTGCATCTGCCCGCCGGATGGGGTGGACGTGGTCGTGACGGACAACGCCATGCCACAGGAGCAAAGAGAATTCTTTGTCCAGCGGGGAATCACTGTACTTTGATCCTGATAATCGAGTAGGAGGGGCTAAATAGCCCCGACCTCTCACACCACCGTGCGTACG
>CAZVAB010000057.1:0-8704 GCA_964625045.1 uncultured Oscillospiraceae bacterium
GCGGTCAATTCCTCTACAACGATCGTTCACTTCGTGGGCAAAACACTCTATACCCTGCACCACCTGCCTGAGATGGTAAGCATGAAGAGAAAAAGCAAGAGATAAAGGTTGTGTCAGTGTGCATATTTTAAATCAAATCAACGGTCACAAGGACATGCTGGCGCTGAACGATGAGCAGCGCCAGGAACTTTGCGGCGAGATCCGGGAATTTTTGATCAACAATGTGAGCAAAACAGGAGGCCACCTGGCCTCCAATTTGGGCGTTGTTGAGCTGACCGTGGCGCTGGAAACCGTATTTAATACCAATGTAGACCGCCTGGTTTTCGATGTGGGTCATCAGTCTTATGTCCATAAGCTGCTCACCGGCCGCCAGGCGGATTTTGCCCATTTGCGCCAGTTTGGCGGCATGGCTGGTTTTCCAAAGCCTTCTGAAAGCGTCAGTGATGCCTTCGTGGCGGGACACGCTTCCAGCTCCGTTTCCATTGCGTTGGGCATGGCCCGGGCCAGAACATTGAACCAGGAGCGTTACAGTGTCATTGCGCTGCTGGGCGACGGCGCTGCCACCGGCGGCATGGTCTATGAAGGCCTGAATGACGCAGCGGACAGTAAAGAGCCGCTGATCGTTATTTTGAACGACAACGAAATGTCCATCGATAAAAATGTGGGCGGCATGGCCCGGCACTTGAGCAACCTGCGTGTCAAAGAGCGTTATCTGGGTGCCAAAGTGCGCTATCGTGAGGCGCTTCGGCGCATTCCTGGCGGTAACGCACTGTACCGCCTGAGCAGTTCTGTGAAAAATTGGGTCAAGCGTTCCATCCTGCCCACGACGGTTTTCGAGAACATGGGCCTGACATATCTGGGACCTGTGGATGGTCACAATGTCAATGAGCTGATCCGGCTGCTGTATACTGCCAGGGAAATGGCCTGTCCGGTGCTGCTGCACGTGATCACCAAGAAGGGCAACGGTTATCTGCCGGCCATGAAAGAGCCCTCCCGTTTTCACGGCATCGGCAAGTTTGACCCCGCCACAGGGGAAAGCCTTGGCGGAAAGAAGTATACCTTCTCCGATGCCTTCGGCGATACCATGCTCACCCTTGCCGGGAAAGACCCCACCGTTTGCGCCATTACTGCCGCTATGCCCGGCGGTACCGGCCTGCTGGGCTTTAAGAATACCTATCCACAGCGTCTGTTTGATGTAGGCATTGCGGAAGAGCACGCCGCTTCCATGGCTGGCGGCCTTGCAAAGCAGGGGATGCGTCCGGTGCTCGCCCTGTATTCCACCTTCCTGCAGCGCTCTTTTGACCAGATCATGCAGGATATCGCCATGCTCCATCTTCATGTGGTGCTGGCCATTGACCGTGCAGGCATTGTGGGCGAAGACGGCGAAACGCACCACGGTGTTTACGACATTGGTTTCCTGCGACAGGCGCCGGGGATGATGATCCTTGCTCCTGTGTGCTGTGATGAGCTGAAGCAGATGCTTACCTGGGCTGTGAAAGAATACGACGGCCCTGTGGCTGTGCGCTACCCCAGAGGGGGCGATGGTGCGCTGAATACCGGCAGTTTTCTTCCCGGCGGAAAGATCTCAACGGACGGCGCTGTTTGCTGTCATCGGGACGGTAAGGATATGACCATCATCACCTACGGCATTCTCACCAATGAGGTGATGAATGCGGCGAAGCTGCTGACAGAGCAGGGGATCGAGACCCAGGTCCTGCGTCTGCAAACCCTCGCCCCGCTGCCGGTGGAGGAGATCATCCAAAAGATCGGTGATCGTCAGGATGTGCTCATCGTGGAGGAAGCCTGCACCGGCTCCGGCATCCACGAAGCCCTTGCCTGGAAGATGCGGGAAAAAACGCCCAAACTGCGCATTCGCGCCCTGGATCTTGGGGAGCACTATGTTACCCATGGCAGTGTTCAGCAGTTGTATGCTGCCCATGGTTTGGATGCTATGTCCATTAAAAACACCGTCACGGAGGTGCTGAAAGGATGAAAATCAAAAAGCGGCTGGATGTGCTTCTGACGGAGCAGATGTATGCTGATACCCGCTCCAAGGCCCAGGCCATCATCATGGCAGGCCAGGTCTATGTTAACGGCCAGAAAGCGGACAAGCCCGGTGTTTCTTATGAAGAAAATGTAGAGATCGAAGTCCGGGGCGTTACCTGCCCTTATGTGAGCCGGGGCGGTTTGAAGCTGGAAAAGGCCCTGCGGGACTTTGGCGTGAAGGCTGAAGGTTATGTTTGCAGCGACTCCGGTGCTTCCACCGGTGGTTTTACTGATTGCCTGCTCCAGCAGGGAGCCAAAAAGGTATTTGCCATTGATGTGGGCTACGGTCAGCTGGACTGGAAGATCCGCTCCGACCAGCGGGTGGTGGTCATGGAGCGCACCAATATTCGCTATGTGACCCCGGAAGATCTGGGAGAACCTCTGGATCTTTCCGTGGTGGATGTGAGTTTCATTTCTCTGAAAATCGTTCTGCCCGCCATCAAAAATCTATTGAAACCCACAGGTCAGGTACTGTGCCTGATCAAGCCCCAGTTTGAAGCGGGCAAGGAAAAAGTGGGCAAAAAGGGTGTCGTCCGGGAGCCGGAGACCCACAAAGAGGTGCTGGACACCTTTGTGGAGACCGTCACCAACCTGGGCTTTACCATTTTGGGCTTGACTTTTTCTCCCGTGAAAGGCCCGGAGGGCAACATTGAATTTCTGGGCCACCTGACATTGGAGAACAAGCCCGGTATCACGCCGGATACGGCAGAGGTGGTTGCTGATGCCCACCGGACACTGAAAGGGTAACGGCCATGAAAAAAGTAATTCTGACACCGAATCCCTATCGGGATCGGGATTTTCAAACGGTTCGCCGGGCTTCCGCGATCCTGCGGGAAGCCGGGATGGAAGTAAGACTGTGTCTGCCCTTTGAGGTGGACCGGAGCTATGATCTGCCCAAGGATCTGCGCTTTTCCAAGCTGGAACGGGAGCTTTCCTGGGCGGATATGATCATCTGCTTCGGCGGCGACGGCACGATCCTGCATATGTCAAAGACCGCCACCCGGGCGGGGCTGCCCATTCTGGGTGTGAACATCGGCACCATGGGCTTCATTGCGGAGCTGGAAAGCACCGAGCTGGATCAGCTGAAACGCCTTGCCACCGGGGACTATTCCATCGACAAGCGGATGATGCTTGATGTGACTGTCCAGCGGGACCGGGACATCCTGTTTCATGACATCTGCCTGAATGACGTGGTGATCACCAAAGGCGCTGTTGCCCGGATCGTCCACCTGGCAGTGGAGTGCGATGGGGTACAGGCCATGGAGTGCGGCGGGGACGGTGTGATCGTCTCCACGCCCACAGGCTCCACCGCCTACAACCTCTCTGCCGGCGGCCCCATTGTGGAGCCGGAGGCCCACAGCATTTTGGTCACTCCCATTTGTGCCCACGATATGGCGAGCCGCTGCATGGTATCGTCCGACCGCCGGGTGATCCAGATCAAGCTGACCCATAACGCAAGACGAAACGCCTACCTGTCCGTAGACGGCGGTAAATCCGTCCGGCTGAGCATGGGCGATGTAACAACGGTCAAAAAATCCAATCTTCAAACGAAGCTGATCCGGTTGAAGGACCGGAGCTTCTATGATGTGGTCAATCAAAAGTTTAGGAATTGCAGGTGAAATGCCAATGAAAGCACAAAGACAGGCAAAGATCATGGAGATCATCTCCAACCGGAATGTGGAGACCCAGGAGCAGCTTCTGGCGGAACTGGAAAACGCTGGCTTTCGCAGCACCCAGGCCACCATTTCCCGGGATATCAAAGAACTGCGCATCATCAAGGAGCTGACCAGCTTCGGCACCTACCGCTACTGCGTGTCCACCAACGAAGTGGGCAGTACCTTCTCCGGTAAGCTCAATACCATCTTCCGGGAGTGTATCACCAGCTTTGACTATGCCCAGAACATTCTGGTCATCCATACGCTGCCGGGTCTGGCTTCCGCCGCCGCTTCCGCCATTGATGCCATGAGCTTGAGCGTTGTGCTGGGCACACTGGCAGGCGACGATACGGTGTTCGTTGTCATGCGGGATGCCAATGCCGCCGCAGCTTTCTGCGGCGAGATCAAAAGTCTGCTGAATTAAACCGGGAGAGGAGGAAATGCCATGCTGAGTCTTCTGCATATTGAAAATATTGCGGTCATCGAATCTGCGGATATTTCCTTCGACCGTGGTTTTAATGTACTGACCGGCGAGACCGGTGCCGGTAAATCCATCGTTATCGATGCCATTTCCGCCATTTTGGGGGAACGGGCATACCGGGATATGATCCGTACCGGGAGCAACAAGGCTTCTGTGCGGGCGGTATTTACGGATGTTCCGTGCCTTTCCTGGTTTCAGGAAAACGGCGTGGAGCACGACAGTGAGACGGTCATCAGTCGGGAGATCTATCTGGATGGAAAGAATGTCTGCCGGGTCAATGGCAGCCTTGTTTCCGTGTCCATTTTAAGGAGGCTGGGCATCCAGCTGATCAATATCCACGGTCAGCATGATTCCGCTTCCTTGTTTGATGAAGAGAACCATCTGACCTTTTTGGATGCCTTTGGTGACCACGGGCATCTTCAAACGATATATGGCGAAAAATTCGCCGCTGTTTCCAAACTGCGCCGGGAGATTGACAGTCTGACCATGGACGAAAGCGAGAAGCTGCGGCGTACGGAGACACTGAAATACCAAATTGCCGAAATCGAAAAGGCAAACCTGGAAGCCGGAGAAGATGAAACGCTGGAGGAGCGGCGCAAGCTGCTGCAAAACGCCGAGAAAATTGCCGATGGCATGAACGATGCCGTGGAAAACCTCTACGGCGGGGACGATACCGACGGTGCCGCCTCCATGATCGCCATGGCAGAGCGGTCGCTGGCCCGTATCAGCCGGTTCAGCGATCAGATCTCGGAGCTGCACGAAAAGGTTGCAGACCTGATGTATCAGGTGCAGGATGCCGCAGAACTTGTGCGGGATGCCCGGGATGAATTGAGCTATTCCGCGGATGAATTAGAGCAGATCGAATGCCGTCTGGATGTGATCCATAAGCTGCGCCGGAAATACGGCACCACCTGCGCCGATATTTTGGAGTATCTGGAAAAGGCCAGAGAAGAGCTGGACGAGATCGAATTTGCCGACGATCACCTGGAACGGCTGAAAGGGAAGCTGCAAAAGGCGGAGAAAGAAGCCTGGGAGGCGGCTTTTACCCTGCGTGAAGCCAGAAAAGCCACCGCTTCCGACATGACTCGTCGCATTTTGACCGAACTTGCCCAACTGGATATGCCAAGAGTCCAGTTTGAGTGCCGCTTTACAGAAACGGAACTTGCGGGAAACGGTGCTGACACGGTGGCCTTTTATATGTCCGCCAATGCGGGCGAAGATTTGAAGCCCCTCAGCAAAGTCGCTTCCGGCGGTGAGCTGGCCCGGATCATGCTGGCGATGAAGAATGTGCTGGCTGAAAAAGATCAGGTCGCCACGCTGATCTTTGACGAAGTGGACACCGGCGTTTCCGGCAGGGCTGCCCAGAAGGTCGCAGAAAAGCTGCGCAGTGTGGCATCCCACAAACAGGTGCTGTGCGTGACTCATTTGCCCCAGCTGGCGGCGCTGGCCCAGACCCACCTGCTCATCGCAAAAGGGGAGCGGGATGGGCGGACATACACCACCGTTACGCCCCTGGATCTGGACGGCCGGAAACAGGAGCTTGCCCGAATCATCGGCGGCACCCACATTACCGAAACCACCCTCAAGAGCGCGGAAGAAATGCTGCGCCAGTAATTTTCCCATGGAAGGATCGAACAATGAACAATTACGAACTGCAAAACAAAATGAAATATGTGCCGGTGTTTAACTACTTTATCAGCGGCTATTACCTGTTTAAGGGCTTCGCTGCCGGGGATATCCCCGGTAAGGAGATCGTCAAATTCGCACTGATGGCTGTTGTTTGGGTCATCTTGCTGTCCGTGCTGGTGATTGCGGTGCACCTGGCATTTCAAAATGAGCAGGTGAACTATTATACCCGCATCATTTCCATTTATGGCTTTTTCTATCTGAATGCCTTTTACGCCATCCGCATCCAGAAGAAGTACGATCTGCTGTGATTGGGTATTTTGAACTTTTTGCTGAAAAATACTTGACAAAATCCCCTGTATTTGCTAGGATATTGCCGTAACACAGTGATGGGAATAAGTAACCGTAATTCTGACCGCAGAGAACTGCCGGGTGGTGCAAGGCAGTGGGACGAACCGGTGAAATACCTCCCGGAGTGGCCTGCCCGAAGGTTCAGTAGGGGAGGACGGGGTCGCCCGACACAGCGAGAGGTGTTGCTAGACACCGTGAGGCTCTTTACCGTGAGGAAAGAGTGAACCAGAGGTGGTACCGCGTAATTTCTACGCCCTCTGTCCGAACAGGACGGAGGGCGTTTTTGTACCTCCATCCAAAAACATTTTAGGAGGAACGACTATGAAAATCTATGACGAACTGGTTGCCCGTGGCCTCATTGCCCAGGTGACCAACGAACAGGCCATCCGTGACGTGATCGACAACGGCAAAGCCACTTTCTATATTGGCTTTGACTGCACCGCAGACTCCCTGACTGCCGGTCATTTTATGGCACTGACCCTGATGAAGCGCTTGCAGATGGCAGGCAACAAGCCCATCGCACTGATCGGCGGCGGCACCACCATGATCGGCGACCCCTCCGGCCGCACCGATATGCGCAAAATGCTGACCAAAGAGGACATCGACCACAATGCTGAATGCTTCAAGCGCCAGATGGAGAAATTCATCGAATTTGGCGAAGGCAAGGCTATGATGCTCAATAATGCCGACTGGCTGCTGGATCTGAACTATGTGGAACTGCTGCGGGAAGTGGGTGCTTGTTTCTCTGTCAATAATATGCTTCGTGCCGAGTGCTACAAGCAGAGAATGGAAAAGGGCCTGTCTTTCCTGGAGTTCAACTACATGATCATGCAGTCCTACGACTTCTACCATCTGTTCAAAGAATACGGCTGTAATATGGAATTCGGCGGCGACGACCAGTGGAGCAATATGCTGGGCGGCACCGAGCTGATCCGCCGCAAGCTGGGCAAGGATGCCCACGCTATGACCATCACCCTGCTGACTGACTCTCAGGGCAAAAAGATGGGCAAGACTGCCGGTAACGCTGTCTGGCTGGACCCCAATAAGACTTCTCCTTACGAGTTCTACCAGTACTGGCGCAATGTGGGCGATGCGGATGTGATGAAGTGCATCCGTATGCTGACCTTCCTGCCTTTGGAGCAGATCGACGAGATGGACAGCTGGAAGGATGCCCGTATCAACGAAGCAAAGGAAGTGCTGGCTTTCGAGCTGACCAAGATGGTGCACGGTGAGGAAGAGGCAGCCAAGGCTCAGGCCTCCGCCAGGGCGTTGTTTGCCGGCAACGGTGATGATGCCAATATGCCTACCACGGAAGTTCCCGCTGATAAGCTGGTAGACGGCAAGATCGGCATTCTGAATTTGATGGTGGCCTGCGGCTTGGCACCTTCCAACAAACAGGCTCGCCAGCTGGTGGAGCAGGGCGGTGTGTTCGTCAATGACGAGAAAGTGCCCGTTGCCACCTTCGCCGTTACGGAAGAGATGCTCAAAGAGGGTGTGAAGGTCCGCAAGGGCAAGAAGGTGTTCCACAAGGCGGTTTTGGCCTGATTGCTGAAAAACTATGTTTTTTGAGCGGCCGCAAATGCGGCTGCTCTTTTTGCTGGACATTTCCCGGGAAATGCGTATAATGGAGCTATCCAAATCCTAAGGTTAGGTGGTTTTTCTATGATCATTATCGGCATTGTTTTGCTGCTCCTTATCGTCTATCTGCTTCTTCTGCGGGGGCGGCGTGACCATCCCGGACTTTCAGCACTCCGGGGATATTTCTACGCCCATCGGGGACTCCATGGAAACGGTGTCCCGGAAAACAGCCTGAAAGCCTTCCGCCTGGCAGTAAACCATGGCTACGGTGCGGAGCTGGATGTACACCTGATGGCGGATGGAAATCTGGCTGTGATCCATGATTCTTCTCTCAAGCGTACCGCCGGAGCGGACATAAAAATCGAAGATCTGACGGTGTCGGATCTTCTCAACTATCCTTTGGAGGGTACTGCCGAGATAATCCCCCTGCTGCGCCAGGTGCTGGATCTTTTCGAGGAGAAAACACCCTTGATCATCGAGCTGAAAACCAGCGGGAATAACCATGCAGCGCTGTGCCAGGCAGTTTGCCGAATGCTGGATGGCTATCAGGGGGCCTTCTGCCTGGAATCCTTTGATCCCCGGTGCATCCGCTGGCTGAAAGTCCACCGCCCGGAGCTGATCCGGGGGCAACTGTCCGAAAACTTCATGGGCGATCTCAAATTTCCCCTCATTGGCCGCATTGCCATGTCGTTCCTGCTGACAAATTTCTGGAACCGCCCGGATTTCATTGCCTACAAATTTGCGGACAGAAAGAATATCAGTGTCGCTTTTTGTCAAAAAATTTGGGGTATTCAGTGTGTTGCCTGGACGCTCCGCTCCAAAGAAGTCCTGGATGAAGCAGTGCGTGAAAACTGGCTTCCCATTTTTGAAAAATTCATTCCATAAGCCCTGCGCACCGCCAAAAGCGGTGCGCGTTTTCTCATAGCATGGTATCCAGCCGTTTCTGGTGCGCTGGGGAAAGGGGTGA
>CAZVAB010000058.1:0-8517 GCA_964625045.1 uncultured Oscillospiraceae bacterium
GTGCTGGGGATGGGGTAACTTTCGGCATTTTCACAAATTTGCTCATTTATAGCTGGAAATACTTTTGGGGGACAATGAAAAAACTTCCGCAAATTTCAGGAATAATCGTTGACATTGCGAAAATTTGAGATATAGTTATATTTGTCTAAATATGACGAAAGAATGCACAGAAACGGGGGAGGATAAATGTCCAAAGAACTCATCAGACTCCGGGATCTTACCATGGAGTTCGACGGGGAGCGTATACTCGACGGCATCAATCTCTATATCAATGACCATGAATTTTTAACCTTGCTCGGCCCCTCCGGCTGCGGCAAAACCACCACGCTGCGGATCATCGGCGGTTTCTTGAACCCCACCAGCGGCACGGTGACATTCGATGGAAAGCAAATCAATGATGTTCCGCCTTATGAGCGCCAGATCAACACCGTCTTTCAGCGCTATGCGCTGTTTCCGCACCTGAATGTTTTTGATAATATCGCATTCGGTCTTCGGGTCGCCAAGCTGCCCAAGGAGGAAATCAACGAGCGGGTCAACCAGATGCTGGAGATCGTCAGCCTGAAAGGCTACGGTCACCGCAATATCAGTGCCCTGTCCGGCGGTCAGCAGCAGCGGGTGGCCATTGCCCGGGCACTGGTGAACCGGCCCAAGGTGCTGCTTCTGGACGAGCCCCTGGGCGCGCTGGACCTGCGTCTGCGCAAGGATATGCAGAACGAACTGAAGCGGATCCAGCAGGCCATGGGCATCACCTTTATCTATGTGACCCATGACCAGGAAGAGGCGCTTTCTATGTCTGACACCATCGTGGTGATGGACAAGGGCCGCATCCAGCAGATCGGCAAGCCGGAAGATATATATAATGAGCCGAAGAACGCATTTGTTGCGGATTTCATCGGCGAAAGTAACATTTTGGACGGCGTGATGCTGTCTGACTACAAGGTCCGTTTCTTCGGGCGCACCTTCGAGTGCGTGGACAAGGGCTTTGAGTCCAATGAAAGCGTGGATGTGGTCATCCGCCCGGAGGATATCGACATTGTGGAGCCCCAGCAGGGCCATCTGGTGGGAACGGTCACCTCCGTTACCTTCAAGGGCCTGAACTACGATATCATCGTGGAATTCAAGGGCTTCAAGTGGCTGATTCAGACCACCGACTTCCACCCGGTCGGCGCCACCATCGGCATTCGTTTGAACCCGGAAGATATCCACATTATGAAAAAGAGTGAGTATTCCGGTATGTTTGGCGACTACAGCTCCTACTCCGCAGAGTATGACGAGCTGACGGAGGATGCCGACGATGAGGAAGAATAAATCGGTTCTGCTGAGTGTGCCGTACATCATCTGGATGGTGGTGTTCACCCTGATCCCCCTGGGCGTGGTGGGCTACTATGCCCTGACAGACCCGGATACCGGCGCATTTACCTGGAGCAACATCCGTGAGCTGGGCACCTATCTGCCGGTGTTCGGCCAGTCCATCGGGTATGCGGCGGTCTCCGCTGTGCTTTGCCTGGTGCTGGGCTATCCGGTGGCGTATTACATCGCACACAGAGGCCCCGTGATGCAGAAAATGCTGTATATGCTGGTGATGCTGCCCATGTGTATGAGCTTCCTGCTGCGTACCCTGGCGTGGGTGGCGCTGTTGCAGGATACCGGCATCATCAACACCTTCCTGCAAAAGCTGGGGATCGGGCAGCTGAAGCTGATCCGCACCCCCGGGGCGGTGATTTTGGGCATGGTGTATAACTATCTGCCCTATATGATCCTGCCCCTGTATGCCATTATCGTTAAGATCGACGGACGGCTCATTGAGGCGGCGGAGGATCTGGGCTGCACTCCGGCAAAAACCTTTGTAAAGGTGATCGTGCCCTTGTCCATGCCCGGTATCGTCACCGGCGTGACGACGGTATTCGTCCCGGCAGTGTCCACCTTCTATATTTCCCAGAAGCTGGGCGGCACGGAAATGCTCATTGGCGACGTCATCGAGCGGATGTTCAAGCAGGGCAATAACGCAAACCTGGGCGCGGCGCTGAGCCTGCTGCTGATGGTGCTGGTGTTTGTCTGCACCGGTATCATGAACAGAGCGACCGGCGCTGACGGAGAGGATGTGGTGGTCGTATGAAAAAAGCAAATCGTGTGTTCACCATTTTGATCTTCGTGCTGCTCTACGCACCCATGATGGTGCTGATCGTAGGTTCGTTCAATATGGGCAAGAGCCTGTCCCGGTTCGACGGTTTTACCTTTCACCAGTATGCGGAGCTGTTCAAAGATCAGGATCTGCTGAAGCTGCTGGGCAACTCTTTGCTGATCTCCGTCATTGCCAGCGGTATCGCCACCGCTTTCGGCACACTGGCGGCTGTGGGCATCCAGAGCCTCAGCCCGAAGATGCGCAAGCTGACCATGCAGGTGACCAATATCCCCATGACAAACCCGGATATCGTCACCGGTATCTCCCTGTCGCTGCTGTTCGTGTTCATCGGCACCAAGATGCTGGGCCAGCGGGATAGCCTGACGTTCTGGACACTGCTCATCGCCCACATCACCTTCAATCTTCCCTATGTGATCCTGAATGTGATGCCCAAGCTCAACCAGATGGACAAGTCCCTGACGGAAGCGGCTATGGATCTGGGCTGCACCCCGGTGCAATCCTTCTTTAAAGTGACCATCCATGAGATCATGCCCGGTATTGTGGCGGGTGCCATCATGGCGTTCACCATGAGTCTGGACGATTTTGTGATCAGCTATTTTGTCTCCGGTATGGATTTTGTGACCCTGCCTGTGGAGATCTACAGCTATACCAAAAAGCCCATTCCACCCAAGATCTACGCCATGTTCACACTGCTGTTCCTGCTGATCCTGGTGCTGATGGTAATCATGAACCTGCTGCAGCTGCGGTCGGACAAGAAGAAAGTGCAGGTGCGCAAATGAAGAGACTGTTTGCGCTGATCTGCGCCTGCCTGTTGCTGTGCGGCTGCACAGGACAAACGGTGGACCCGTCCGGCAGCGTTTCCGGGAAGATCACGCTGAATATCTACAACTGGGGCCAGTACATTGCTGACGGCAGCGACGGCTCCCTGGATGTGATTGCCGCTTTTGAGAAAAAGTATCCCAATATCCATGTGAATTACTCCACCTTTGACTCCAATGAGGTGATGTATACGAAGCTGGCTTCCGGCGGCATCACGGTGGACCTGATCTTCCCGTCGGACTACATGGTGGCCCGGCTGCGCCAGGAGGGGATGCTGCAAAAGCTGAATTTCGACAATATCCCCAACTACAAGTATGTGGACGAGACATTCAAAAATCTGGCCTATGACCCGGAGAACCAGTATTCCGTTCCCTATACCTGGGGCACGGTTGGTATTATTTACAATACCAAGTATGTCAGTGAAGAGGACGTTACCGGCTGGGAGCTGCTGTGGAACGAGAAGTACGCAGATAAGATCCTGATGTTCGACAATTCCCGGGACGCTATGGCCATCACCCAGTATATGCTGGGCTACGATGTGAACACCACGGATGAAGAACAGCTTCGGGTCTGTGCCCAGAAGCTGGCGGAGCAGAAGCCCCTGGTCCAGCAGTATGTGATGGATCAGGTGTATGATCTGATGGAGAATGGGGAAGCCTGGATCGCCCCCTATTATGCCGGCGATTTTGTGCAGATGGTGCAGGAAAATGAAGACCTTGCCTTCTATCTGCCGGAAAACCAGGGCTTTAACCTGTTTACCGATGCCATGTGCATACCCACCTGCGCCAAGGAGAAGGAAGCGGCGGAGCTGTTCATCAACTTCCTGTGTGAGCCGGAAATTTCCGGCGCCAACATGGATTGGGTCTGCTACGGTACGCCCCTGTCCGCAGCCAAGGCATATCTGGATTCGGAAACTGCCAACGATCCGGTGGCCTACCCGGACAGCAAGATCCTGGAGAACGGTACGGCATTTGACTATTTGCCCCCGGCGGTATCCCGATTCGTGGAGAGCCTGTTTTTGAAGGTTCGCATCAGCTGAAAAGACGTAAAACTGCCGCAGAAAAATTCTGCGGCAGTTTTTGCGAAAAAATCAAAAAACCTCTTTACAAATGGAGAATTATCTGTTATAATCTCAACTGTTCTGGCCCGGTGGTGCAGTCGGTTAGCACGCCAGCCTGTCACGCTGGAGGTCGACGGTTCGAGTCCGTTCCGGGTCGCCAACAAAAAGCCGTTATCCTGTTTGGGATAGCGGCTTTCTTTGTATCCATCAAGCCCCACTTTTTGAAAAGTGGGGCTTTTTGCTGCCGCCATGGAATATCTGCTCCGGGAAGCGGGGAGAATAGGCATATCTTTACAAAAGGCGGTGGGGAAAGTGTGGCTGGGCGAGTTGGTGGGAAATCCCTATCTGGTAGCGGCGTTAAGTGCTTGGGCACTTGCACAGGTGGTGAAAACGCTTCTTTACTGGGCACTGAACAGGCATCTGGATATCCGGCGGCTCTTTGGGGATGGCGGGATGCCCAGCGGGCACAGTGCCACGGTTTCAGCACTGGCAGCCATGTGCGCCATTGCGGATGGCTCGGGAAGCGTGGAATTTGCTGTCAGCGCCGTGCTGGCGGTCATTGTCTGCCACGATGCCATGGGGGTTCGCTGGGAGACGGGGAAGCAGGCCCAGGCCCTGAATCGGCTCTTAAAAGCCTTTGAGCCGGGGAATCAGCCGGATCTGAAGGAATTGGTGGGACACACGCCCTTGCAGGTGGTAGCGGGGATCTTGCTGGGGATCGGGAATACCCTGGTGCTGGGGAACTATTTGCTGTAAAAAACTGGCCTTCCGCATGGGAAGGCCAGTTTTGCGCTTTAGAATTCCTGGTTGCCGATTTTTCTCTGGAGGAACTTTACCAGCTCCACCAGGGGAACAATCAGCAGTGCCAGACCCAGGGAGATCAGGTACTCCGTCAGGTTCAGGTGGGTGAAGCCGAAGAGGTTGGAAAGGAAGTCCACTTCCACCACGGCGGTGGTCAGCAGCAGAGAGCCGATCATAGCGCCGTACAGAGCGGCATTGTGATGGCCCTTCAGCAGCATACCAACGGAGGAGCTTCTCTGGGAACGCATATTGAAGGAATGGAAGATCTCGCACATGGCCATGGTGAAGAAAGCCATGGTCATGCCGTCGGCACTGTCGGGGATGTTGCTGAAGATCAGGTGACCGGTTTCCATGAATTCACCGATATAGAAGGCGATGACGGTCAGCAGCGTTACGAGAACACCCTGGTAGGCCACGTCCACGCCCAGACCGCCGGCGAAGATGCCGTCGTTCTTGCCTCTGGGCTTGCGGTTCATGATGCCCAGCTCGGGCTTTTCAAGACCCAGGGCCAGTGCGGGGATGGAGTCGGTGACCAGGTTGATGAACAGCAGGTGGGGGGCTTCCAAAATGGTGAAGCCCATGATGGTGGCGTAGAAGATGGACAGGACCTCGGACAGATTGGAGCCCAGCAGGAACTGAATGGCCTTGCGGATGTTGTCGTAGATCCGTCGGCCTTCGCCTACGGCGGAGACGATGGTGGCGAAGTTGTCGTCTGCCAGCACCATGTCTGCCACATTCTTGGTAACGTCGGTGCCGGTGATGCCCATGCCCACGCCGATATCGGCGGACTTGATGGAGGGGGCATCGTTGACACCGTCACCGGTCATGGCGGTGACATAGCCCTTTTCACGCCAGCAGTTGACGATGCGGGTCTTGTGCTCCGGCTGCACCCGGGCGTAGACACAGATGTTTTCCACGATCTGGGAGAATTCCTCGTCGGTGTACTTATCAATGTCGCTGCCCATCATGGCCTGGGAGTCATCGGTGAGAATGCCCAACTCCCGGGCAATGGCCTTAGCGGTGTTGATATGGTCGCCGGTGATCATAATGGGCTTGATGCCGGCGCTGCGGCACTGGACGATGGCATCCTTCACTTCGGGACGGATGGGATCGATCATACCGGTCAGACCGATGAAGATCATGTCGTGTTCCAGAGCCTCGGCTTCGTAAACGGCGGGAGCGGCATCATACTCTTTGTAAGCCACGGCGAAAACACGCAGGGCCTTGTTGCCCATGCGGGTGTTCTCCTGAGCGGCCTGTTCCAGCAGGCCGGCGGTAAGCGCCACCACCTGACCGTCCACATAGGCACGGCTGCACTTTTTCAGGATCTCATCGGGAGCACCCTTGGTGTACTGGACGAACTTGCCGTTCATTTCGTGCACGGTGGACATCATTTTCCGGCCGGAGTCAAAGGGAACTTCGCCCACCCGGGGGGATGCGGCGGTCAGGTCTGCCTTGATGAGCCCCAGAGTGGCGGCGTAGTTGATCAGTGCCACTTCGTCCGGCTCGCCGGTGCCCTTGCCGTCTTCCACTTCGGCGTTGGTGCAAAGGGCCATGGCGGTAGCCAGCTTCTGCTCGTCGGAAGCGTAGTGGTCCACCACGGTCATAACATTTTGTGTCAGGGTGCCGGTCTTGTCGGAGCAGATGATCTGGGTGCAGCCCAGCGTTTCCACGGCGGTCATCCGGCGGATGATGGCGTTCTTCTTGGACATATTGGTTACGCCAATGGACAGCACGATGGTCATAACGGCAACCAGACCCTCGGGGATGGCTGCCACGGCCAGGGCAATGGCTGTGATGAAGGAGTGCAGGGCAATGTCAAAGAACTGCACGCCCTCGCCGCCCAGGAAATACTGGGTCACGATGTTGTAAGCAAAGATCACCAGGCAAACGCCGATGACCAGCTTAGTCAGAATGTGGGAAAGCTGCTCCAGCTTCAGCTCCAGAGGGGTCTTGCCATCTTCGGCCTGGGAGATGGCGGTGGCGATCTTGCCCATTTCGGTGTCCATGCCGGTGGCGACTACCACGGCCTTGCCACGGCCGTAAACCAGCGTGGAACCCATGTAGGCCATGTTCTTTCGGTCGCCCAGGGGGACTTCGTCGCCGCTTTCCTTATTCAGAAGCAGGGCGTTGACCAGCTTGTTCACGGGGACGGACTCGCCGGTGAGGGCGGCTTCCTCGATCTTCATGCTGGCGCACTCAAAAATGCGGCAGTCAGCGGGGATGGCATCGCCTGCATCCAGCAGGATCACGTCGCCCACCACCAGATCTTCGCTCTTGACGGTGACGATCTTACCGTCCCGGAGCACTCTTGTGGTGGCAGCGGACATTTTTTGCAGCGCTTCCACTGCCTTTTCGGCCTTGCTTTCCTGAATAACGCCCAAAATGGCATTGATCAGCACGACGGCCAGAATGATAATGGCATCGGTGGGGGTGACAAAATGCCCTGCTTCGATGATCTCGGTCACGGCGGAGATCACAGCGGCTACCAGCAGAATGATGATCATGGGATCTTTCATCTGATCGAAGAACCGCTTGAGGGTGGAGTCCTTTTTGGCTTCAGCCAGCTTGTTTTTGCCGTTTCGTTCCAGCCGAGCGGCGGCTTCCTGGGAGGAAAGACCGGCTTCACTGGAGCCGACATCCTGAAATACGGCTTCTGCGGATTGGAGATAGTGTTTCATTTCGTTTCCTTTCTTGCGGGCAGTGCTGTACTGCCTTTTTTGATTGATCGGGCCTGCGGGGTATAAAAAAGCCGCGTACGATCGTAATCATACACGGTTCGTTATCCCATGCACAACCACAAAACTGCGCATGAGTCTCATTATTTAAGATATGCCAGGCAAAAATGCCATGATGTTGACATACCACGCATAAAGCGCCAACTACTCCCTCACGATATGATAGAGTATAGCATAAAATGAAAACAGTGTCAAGACTTATTACTTTATATATTATATGTATAATCCCAGAGAAATGTGACGATACTCAGCGCAAAGGAGGAATTGAAAATGAAATTGAAGGATATCATGACGACCGTCCCGGTGAAGATCCACCCCAGGGAAAGTGTGGCGGTGGCGGCAAGGCTTCTGGCAAGCTATAATATTGGCGCTTTGCCTGTGTGCGACAGTGAAGGGAAACTTTGCGGTGTCGTTACGGACCGGGATCTGGTGATCCGTTGCATGGCGCTGGGGAAAACCCCTGAACGCTTGACGGTGGAGCAGGTAATGACCGGGCGTGTGGTGACAGCTCCGGGGGAAATGGATACGGCAGTGGCGGCACACCTGATGGGCAGGGAACAGATCCGCCGGCTGCCTGTGGTGGAAAATGGAAAGCTCTGCGGTATCGTCAGTGTAGGGGACCTTGCGGTCATGGATAGCGGCTATGACGCAGCGGAAGCCATGGAGGGGATCTGCTCCAATATCCGCGCAACATGAAGCTGTGGAAAGTTTTTAAAAAAGTCGAAAAAAGGGGTTGACAAATCCGCCCAACGGTGGTAATATATCCAAGCTCTTGCGGCGCACAACAAAAAGCCAACAGAGAGTCACAAAAAACTTCAAAAAAGAACAAAAAAGTTCTTGACAAAATGAAGTTCATGTGATAACATATAAAAGTTCACTGCGGGCGACCGAAATGAACCGTCTGTACCTTGTAAATTGAATAATGTGAGACGAACTATTAACACCTTGGACAATTA
>CAZVAB010000059.1:0-8466 GCA_964625045.1 uncultured Oscillospiraceae bacterium
TTGAGGTTGGTTGATGTGGTTTTCCTTTTCGGCGCATTTTGCAACACGCCCATTTTTGCGGTTATTCGGTCGCTTCCGGCGTGTCCGCATCTGCGGAAAGCTCCACGGCGGCCTGCCGGTTGACAAAGAGCTTCGCCGGGTCGTGTTTGCGCATGGCCATGAGTGCCAGCACCGCAGCCGCACCCAGACAGCTGATGGCAGCCAGCACCTGGCTGACCCGGAAGGGACCCCAGTAGAGGCTGTCCGTGCGCAGGCCCTCGATGATGGCCCGGCCCAGACCATACCAGAAAGCGTAGCCCAGAGCGATCTGACCGTCGTACTTGCGCTTCTTGGAAAGGAAATGCAGGGCGATAAAGCCCATAAGATTCCACACCGATTCATACAGGAAGGTGGGGTGGTGATAGGTGGTTTTTCCGGTGAGGGAATTCAGCAAACCCATGCGCAGGAAACTATCTGTTTCTGCGCCAAAGGCTTCCCGGTTGAAGAAGTTGCCCCAGCGGCCCAGGCACTGACCAATCATAAAGCCCAGCGCCACCAGATCCAGCAGAGCGGGCAGACTGAGTTTTTTAAAGTGGCAGTAGACGGAAACGCCCAGAATGGCACCCAGCACGCCGCCGTAAATGGCAAGGCCGCCTTTCCAGATGTAAAGGATGGAGATGGGGTTGCTGGCGTAATCCTCCCATTTGAACGCACAGTAGTAAAGCCGGGCGCAGAGGATGGCAAAGGGGACGATATAAAGCACACCGTCGGTGATGTCATCCCGTCGGATGCCAAACTGGCTGCACCGCTTCCAGGCGTAGATCACCGCCAGCATCATGCCGATGCCGATGATCAGGCCGTACAGGTGGACGGTCAGCGGGCCGATGGAAATGGTGCGGATGGGATCCCATTCGATACCAAGACCGGGAAAAGAAATGACGGTATAGGGATTATTCATGGCTGGTTTCCTCCTTTGGATGGATCACGGACAGGGCGCACCGCTCCAGCGTGACCACACGCTTCAAAAATTCCAGAACTTCCGCCCGGGTGACCTGTGCATAGGCCGTGGGGAAGTCAAAATAGGAGACTTGGGAAAAATGGTAGGCGCAGATGCGGAAGCAGGTGCTGTCAAAGCTGTCCAGCCCCCGGATGCGGCGGCCCAGGGCGCTGCGCTTCATCCGCAAAAAGTCCGATTCGTCGATGCCCTCCCGGAGCAGGACTGCGGCCTGGGCCAGGATCTCGTCCTGCACATCTTCCGGCGCATCGCTGTCGCCGCCGCAGGTGAGCATGGCGCAGCCGTCCACCGTTTCAAATCCGCCGCCGAAGGAGGAATCTATGAGTCCCTGTTCGTATAGCTTCAGATACAGCTGGGAGGACTCGCCGAACAGCACCTCCGCTGCCAGATCTCCTATGATCTCCTGCCGGATGGCTTCCATTCCCTTTTCTACGGGCTCCGCTTTAAAAGCCAGTTGGAA
The DNA here is from genome assembly GCA_964625045.1 of uncultured Oscillospiraceae bacterium. GTDB lineage: Bacteria > Bacillota > Clostridia > Oscillospirales > Oscillospiraceae > Faecousia. Next base: position 1,455 of record CAZVAB010000059.1, read on the forward strand.
ATTGGGCATGGAAACTTCCATTTCCCGGCGGACAACAGGCATCTGGGGGCGCATTTCTTCGTCCCAGTTGTTCAGCTTTACACCAACGGAACGCTCCTGTGTTCCCAAAATACGGTCGGCAATGGCACAGACGGCTTCCGGTTCCACATCGCCCACCACGCACAGCACCATATTTCCGGGGGTGTAAAAGGCCCGGTGGCATTTTTTCAGCAGCGCCGGGGTGATGGTGCGGATGGAGGCTCTTGTACCCAGGATCGGCACCCGGATGGGGTGGCGCTGGTACATGGCACCCATCAGATCCTCAAATACCCGGCTGTCCGGGGAATCCTCGTTCATGCCGATCTCCTGATCGATGATGCCCATTTCCCGCTGGACACTTTCTTCTGGGAAATAGGGGGTGGAAACAAATTCCAGCAGCAGGGAAAGGCTTTTTTCAAAATTCTCCGTGCAGGAAAAGTAGTAGGCGGTCATGTCGTAGCCGGTGAAAGCGTTGACGTTGGCACCCAGAGCGGCAAATTCCACGGATACATCCCGCTCGGGCAGCTCAAACATTTTGTGCTCCAGAAAATGGGCAATGCCCGCGGGGGCGTGGACGGTTTCGCCGTCCAACTGGAAAGATTGGTGGATGGAGCCGAAATCCGTGACAAAATAGGCCATTTTTCGGGTGAACCCCGGGCGCTTGACCACATAAATGGTCAGGCCGTTCTCTGCCCGGTGGGCGTATAATTCTTCCCCAAGCTGGGGGAATTTCATGGTTTTCATGGTGTCTCCCCCTTTAGAAGAAAGCTGGAATGCAGCTGCACCGTGTCCGCTGCGGCGGCAACATCCGCAATGGTCACCTTGGAGATGGCGGCCATGTGGGCCTTGGGTGTCAGCTTCAGGCCGCTCAACACGCTGGTGGAATAGTAGCCCTCAATGGCGCCGGGGGAATCGTGGACACTGCGCAGACTGGAAAGCAGCGCCTCTTTGGAACTTTCCAGCTCCTGCTGGGTCACATGGCAGTTGCGGCAATCGTCCAGCTGCCCTTCGATCTCCTGTCGCACCCGGGCTTCCTGCTGGGCGTCGATGCCGGCGGAAACGGTGAGCAGCCCCTTGGTGCCATAGTAGCCGGAGCTGATGGAATAGCACAGGGACAGCTTTTCCCGGACATTCATAAACAGCTTGCTGGTCATGCCACCGCCGAAGATGGTGTTGAACACCTGCATGGCGGCAAATTCGGGGCTTTGGTTGGTGATGGGGGTCACATAGCCAAGACACAGCTTCGCCTGGGAGACATCCATGGTCTCGGTTTCCTGAACACCCGCACAATTCTGGAACGGGGTCTGGGGAGCCAGATCCAGGGGAGCAGCGCCCAAAAGGGAGAATTTCTCCCGGAGCATGGCGGCAACGGTGTGCTTGTCCACAGCACCCACATAGAAAAATTCCACCCGGCTTTCCCGGCAGATTTTCTGATAGTGGGCATAAAGACCGGGGGCATCGATGGCAGCCACATCCGTGACGGTGCCCAGCCGGGGCAGGCCGAAGGAGTCCTCCCGGCACATGAGCTTCAGAAGTTTGGCGTTGGCGTAGACCCGCTTGTCATTGATCTCCGACTGGATGGTGGAAATGAGGTTTTTCTTCTCGCTTTCCACAAATTCTGTGGGGAACGCACCGTTTTCGACCAGAGGCTCCAAAATAAGCTGCCGCAGAAATTCAACCATGGGAGCAAAGATCTGGTCGCCGTCCATGGCAAAACGGTCTTCCATAAAGCCGCAGTAAAGTCCGGTGGTCTGGTAATCTCCCACCCGGCGGACCAGAGCACTGACGGAAGCGCCGTAAAGGTCATCCAGGTGCAAGGTAATGGCCCGCAGATCCGGGTATTGGGTGCAGCCCCGGAGGAGAACGGCGGGGAGCAGGGCGTTCATTGCCGCTTCTTCCCGGCACATGGGCCGCAGGAATTGCAGACTCAAGGCTCCCTGCTTAAAGCGGGTGTCCCGGCAGTGATGCAGTGTCACGCCGGGGGATAGCTCAACAGTTTCGATCATGAAAGCGCTCCTAAAAAAGTCATTTTGCTTATTATATATCAATTTTCCCAAAATAGGAAGAGGAAACAGAAAAATTAACATCTTTTCGGTTGCGATTTTGCACTGGATGGAGTACAATGAAAGGAAATGAAGCGTTTTACAAGGAGGATGCCCTATGGCATGGCTTGAGATCACCATACATACCACCGCCGCGTCCGTGGATGAAACGGCGGCAATGCTGACTGCTGCGGGTTTTGCGGATCTGATGATCGAGGATCAGTCCCAGTTCGAGGATTTTTTGGAGCAGAACCGGGCCTGTTGGGATTATATTGACGAAGAATTGCAGCTGCAGCTTCAGGGCCTGTCCCGGATCAAGCTGTATCTGGAAGAAACGGACACGGCGGCTCTTACCCGGCTGAAAGCCCTGGCGGAAGAAAAGCGCTGGCCCATGCAGGTGGAAAAACTGCCGGAGACCGACTGGGAAAACAGCTGGCAGGAGAATTATCCCGCGGTAGAGGTGGGGGAAAAGCTCATCGTCCTGCCCTACTGGTTGGCGGATGCTGACGAAAGCGGGCGGCTGCCTGTGATCTTGGACCCGGGCCTGACCTTCGGTACCGGGGCCCATCCTTCCACCCAGATGGTCATGGGGGCAATGGAGCAGTTGGTCAAACCCGGTGCCCACTGCTTGGATCTGGGCAGCGGCAGCGGCATTTTGTCCATCGCCGCTCTGCGGCTGGGAGCGGAAAGGGCCACCGGCGTGGATATCGATCCCAAGGCGGAGGATATCGCCCGGGAAAACGCCGCCTATAACGGCATTTCCGCACCGGCTTTCACCGCCTGCACCGGCGATGTGACGGCGGATGAAAAACTGATGAAGCGCCTGGCAGAGGGCGTGTACGATGTGGTTTTGGTGAATATCGTGGCGGATGTGATTATCCATCTGTCCCCGGTGCTGCCCCATTTCCTGACAAAAGACAGTGTGCTGATCTGCTCCGGCATTCTGGACAGCCGGCTGGAGGATGTGACCGCCGCACTGGAAAAGGCGGGGTTGGAGATCACGGGTCTCCGGGCCCAGGAAGATTGGCGCTGTGTCACCGCAAGGAGGGCCTTATGAGTATTCCCTACCGTGTGCGCAAGGGCATGAACCGCTTTTTTGTGACGCTGACGGTGCTCCTGGTGATCGCTGCGGCGGGCTTGACAGCCTGGTTCGTGTGGCTGAGCCGGTTCGTGGTGTACACCCAGGACGGTGCCCGGTTCGATTTTCAGCTGGGGAGTTTTGAGCAGGGTGTTTTGGCCCAGCCCCCCCAGCAGCAGGAGACTGTTTTTATCCAGTATGGGGATGAAAACGCCGCTGACAAAGAGGAGAATACCCAGCTGAAGCAACTCTCCGGCTATAGCGTGTCTCTGAAGATGCTGGAAAGTGACTTTGACGGAGTGAAAGCCATGCTGGAGGCGCTGCCCAAGGGCAGCACCGTGATGCTGGATATGAAGACCGTCAAAAGTGAATACCTGTATGACAGCGGCCTGGGCCGTGGCTATGACAAGGTGGACACGGCGCAAATGGCGCAATTGATCCAAACCCTTCAAAACAAGGGCTGCTATTTGATCGCAGCGGTGCCGTCCTTCCAGGAATACTGGTACATTCTGGACGATCAGACCACCCGGGTGCCCTATGGTCTGCCCAAAAAGGGCGGCGGGGGTTCCTTGTGGCTGGATACTGCGGGGTCGAATTATTGGATGAACCCTGCTTCTTCCGGCACGTTGAACCTGCTGGTGCAGGTGGCAACACAACTGCGGGAAATGGGTTTCCAGGAGGTGCTTTTCCAGGATTTCCGCTTCCCCAATACGGATAAGATCAGCTTCTCCGGGGATAAGACCGCAGCGCTGAACCAGGCGGCCCAGACATTGGTGCAGGCCTGTGCCAGCAACAGTTTCACCGTCTCCTTTGGGGCGGATACAGGACTGACCTTGCCGGAGGGGCGCTGCCGGCTGTACCTGAAAAATGTGTCCGCAGCGGATATTAACAGTGTGGTGAGCCAGGTGAACGTGACGGATGCCCAGAAGCGTGTGGTCTTTTTGACGGATTTGAAAGACACCCGCTTTGACCAGTATGGTGTTCTGCGCCCCCTGGAAAGTGAATAAGCGAAAAGAGAACAGCTCCCGGCTTTCGGGAGCTGTTTTACGTGGGGCAGGCAAATGTGTGGGATTTTTTCTTGCTATTTTTGTTGTTTGCGGATATAATGAGATGATAGGGGCGATATTGGCTCTGCGTTTACAAAAAACATTCCTTTTTCTGCTTTTTTGAGGTTTGTATGGACGATAAAAAGAAAATTCTTCTGTTGACCACCGGCGGCACCATTGCGTCCCTGGCGGGAACGGACGGTTTGGAACCCCACCGCTCCGATGTGATGGAGCGGGAGCTGACCCAGCTGCGTACCTATTACCACATTACGGTGATGGATGTGATGTGCCTGGACTCCTCCAATATCCGCCCGGTGGAGTGGCAGCAACTGGCCCGGACGATTTTTGAGGAGCGGGCTGGGTTTGACGGCATCGTGGTTTCCCATGGCACTGATACCATGGCCTACACCGCTTCTGCCATTTCTTTCATGCTGCCGGATATCGATCTGCCTGTGGTGTTTACGGGTTCCCAGCTGCCCCTGGCAGATATGCTGTCCGACGGCCCGGAAAACCTGCGCACGGCCTTTGCCATGGCGGCATCCGGCCGCCCCGGCGTGTTTCTGACCTTTGACCGGAAGGTGATGCTGGGCTGCCGGGCGGTCAAGGTGCGGGCTTCCGGCTTTTCCGCCTTTGAAAGCGTCAACGCCCGCTATGCGGGCATCGTGAGCAACCGGGGGCTGGTGCTGGACGAAGCGGTATTGCCGCACCCCGGCGGCCCGGCCCGGCTGGCACCCCAGCTGCGGGAAAATGTATTCCTGCTGAAGCTGACACCCGGCTTGAATCCGGCGATTTTCGATACCCTCTCCGCCATGGGCTATCAGGGCATTGTCATTGAAGCCTTTGGTCTGGGTGGCGTGAATGTGCTGCATCAGGGATTGGACGGCATTGCCCGGGCGGTGGCGCATGGCATCAGTGTGGTGGTCACCACCCAGTGCCTGTATGACAGCTCCGACCTGCGGGTATACCAGGTGGGCAACAAATTGCTGGAGCTGGGTGTGATCCAGGGCCGGGACATGACCTCGGAAGCGGCTATGACCAAGCTGATGTGGGCCCTGGGCCAGGGCATGACTCAGAGGGAGATCGGGCAGTTGTTTGCCCAAAATCTGGCAGGAGAGATCACCCAGGGATAATCATTTCTTAACTGGAGGTTTTGGATATGGATACCATCTATGTGACCGGACACCGGAACCCGGATACGGATTCCATCGTGGCGGCAATGGCCTACGCGGCGCTGCGCAACGCCCTGGGTGACCGGGAGTACGAGGCGGCCTGTCTGGGCCATGTGTCCGATGAGACACAGCACGTTTTGGACCGGTTCGGCTTTGAACCGCCCAAGCGCATCGTCAGTATGCACACCCAGGTCAAGGACCTGGAATTTGATACGCCCCCGGTGCTGTCCACGGCAGTGACCATGGGCAGAGCGTGGAGCGCGTTGGATCAGCTGTCGGGCATCAACGCCCTGCCGGTGGCCAATGAAGACGGGACACTGTACGGAATGCTCTCCCGCTCGGATGTGGCGAACTACAATATGAGCCTTGTGACCACGGGCAGACTGGCCTCTGTTCCCCTGTTCAATGTGCTGTCCGTGCTGGAGGGCAAGGTCATCAACGATGCCGGCGAAAGCATTGACGAGATCTCCGGCGAAGTGACCATCGCTCTGCCCCAGAGCCGGGAAAGTCTGGTGTTCAACAGCCCAGATACGGTGCTCCTGTGCGGACATCAGAAGGAACTGATCCGCCGGGCACTGGAAATGAACGTCAACTGCGTGGTGCTGTGTCAGGCGGAACTGCCGGAGGAACTGCGCACCATGCCCACCAAGACCTGCATCATCTCCACACCCTATGATGCTTACCGCACCGCAAGACTGATCTTCCAGTCCACCCCCATCGGGCGCATCTGCGGCACGGAGGAGCTGGTGTGCTTCCATCTGGAAGACCGGGTGGACGATGTGCGGGAAAGAATGCTGAAGCACCGCTTTTCTAGCTATCCGATCCTGGATGAGCAGGAGCGGGTGGTAGGCATTTTGAGCCGCTACCATTTGCTGCGGCCCCGGCGCAAGCGGGTGGTCCTGGTGGACCACAACGAGGCGGCCCAGTCCGTTCCCGGTCTGGAAGAGGCGGAGATCCTGGAGATCATCGACCACCACCGTCTGGCGGATATCCAGACCACCAATCCCATTTATGTGCGAAATGAGCCGGTGGGCTCTACCAATACCATCATAGCCTCCATGTTCCAGGACCGGGGCCTGATGCCCTCGGAGAAGATGGCGGGAATGATGGCGGCGGCGATTTTGTCCGATACCGTCATGTTCAAGTCCCCCACCTGCACCGAGCGGGATATCCGCACGGCGGAGCGGATGGCAAGAATTGCGAACATTTCCCTGGATGAGCTGGGCAAGGAGATCTTCTCCACCTATACCGACTCCAAGACTGCCAAGGAACTGCTCATGTCCGATTATAAGGAGTTCCACATTGCTGGGCATGATCTGGCAGTGGCCCAGATCACCTGCGTGGACAGCCCGAAGCTGCTGGAACGCAAGGACGAGTTCCTGGAGCGGATGGAGCGGCTGGCGGATCAGAAGGGCTTCTCCATGATAATCCTGATGCTCACCGATGTGCTGCTGGAAGGCAGCCAGTTGATCTATCTGGGTGATGACGATGTGATCTCCCAGGCCTTTAACGTTACCCCCAAGGGCAACACCTTCTTCCTGCCCCAGGTCATGAGCCGCAAGAAGCAGGTCATTCCCATGCTGTCCGCTTTGTGGGGCTAAAAAGAAAAACAGACCTGCTAATAAAAGTCAAGTCTAAATTTCTTAAAGGTCAAAAAAT
>CAZVAB010000060.1:0-8459 GCA_964625045.1 uncultured Oscillospiraceae bacterium
TATTATACCACACTTGGCGGTATTTGGCACTATTTTTCTGTGCGGTATTGCCTTATGTTTTTTCTCTTTTGGATTGTTTTTGAATCTGATAAAAAGTTGCCAAAAGTTGATAAAGGTTGTTCACATAGATCGGATTGGGTTTGATTGAACAGTTTTGGTTCAATTTGTTCCGAAAATAGTGATTTCAAGTATTTATTGGGTTGAGACTTGACTTCAAAAATAAGATTTACTATAATATAGCTACAAAACCGATGGACAGGAAAGCCATTGGGCAACGAAGAAAGCAATCAATTCAGCGCAAAATCCAAGCCGTTCGGACTGCTTTGGGAATCCCCCTTGTGGGCTGATAAGCCCACAAACGCCATTGAAGTGGCCTGGGACCGGGGCGACCTGGATACCCTCCAGCGGTTCTTCGGTTATACGGTTTCCAACACCAAAGGCAAGCCCACTAATTCGGAGTTCATTGCGCTCATCGCTGACAAGCTCCAACTCCAGCTCAAGAGCACAGAAGCTGTGCAGTTCTGAGCAAAAACCAAACACTCCCGTATCTGCTGACCGCTTCGGCAGAACGGGAGTGTTTTATTCGTTCTCGTCAGGAATATACTCCATACCAGCGGGCTTTATGTGGATAATTGGTGTCTGACACCGGTGCAGTGAGAATCTCCCAGCCGCAGGAACTTTCCCGCCTCCGCTGCGCTGCTTTTTCGCATTGACAGAACGCCTTTTGCCTATTATAATGACAGATAGTATACCGGCTTGATCCTTATTTGCGCCGGAAATGAAATTTTCAAGGAGTATTTATCATGGAAAATAACGAGATCCTCAACGAAGAAGAGCAGGAGAACATCCTGTCCCTCACCGATGAAAACGGCGAAGAGACCCTCTTCGAGTATCTGGACAGCGTGGAGCTGGACGGCAAGGAGTACCTGGTCCTGATGCCCGCCGAGGAGCTTGCCACCGAGATCGTCATTCTGGAAGTGGAGCCCGTGGACGAGGAGACCGAGAACTATCTGTCCGTCAACGATGAGAAGATCCTGGACACCGTGTATGGCATATTCAAGGAGCGCTACAAGGATGTCCTGACTTTCGAGGACTAAGGGTTGGAACGCTTCAACGACACACTGCAGCTGCTTTGGGCCGACCTTCAGCAAGGTCGGCCTATTGACCAGCTTGGCCCCGATGGCTGCCCGGAGCGGGATGCGGTCTCCGCCATTCTCTCACAGCTGTACAATATTCTCTTCCACCGGGGAGATCAAACTGCCCTTGCTGGAAAACTGCGGCAGCTGGAAGTGATGTTCTGGGCCCAGCTGGAACGTGTTCTGCCCCAGGCGCAGATCAGCGAAACGCTGTTAGCGTTTCTTGGGCAGATCCCTCATGTCCGGGCCCTAATCCAGACGGATCTGAAAGCCGCCTACGCCGGCGACCCCGCCGCCACGGGCTTTGCGGAGATCCTCTGCGCTTATCCCGGGCTGTACGCGGTCATGGCATACCGTCTTGCCCATGAGCTGTACCTGCTGGAAGTCCCCCTGATCCCCCGGATGATGACGGAGCTGGCCCACAGCGCTACCGGCATTGACATCCACCCCGGCGCTACCATTGGTTCCCATTTCTTCATTGATCACGGCACCGGCGTGGTCATCGGTCAAACCACTGTCATCGGTGCCTGGGTGCGCCTGTATCAGGGCGTGACCCTGGGCGGCATCTCCACCCGGGGCGGGCAGCAGCTTCGGGGCAAAAAACGCCACCCCACCATTGAAGATGAGGTGACCATCTATGCGGGCGCATCCATTCTGGGCGGCGATACCGTCATCGGTCAGGGCAGTGTCATTGGTGCCAACGCCTTTGTCACATCTTCCATCCCGGCCCACACCACCGTCACCGCCGAAAACACCGGCCTGCTGCTGCGCAGCCGCAAAAAGCCGGAGCCGTCTATTTGACAGGAGTTTATTTATGCGGATAAGGCATGATCTGACCGCTCTTGTGGGGCAAACGCCCCTGGTGGAGCTGCAGGATCTTCCTTGCAGGATCCTGGTCAAAATCGAAAGTCAAAATCCCACCGGTTCCGTCAAAGACCGGGTGGCCCTTGCCATGCTTCAGGATGCAAAAGCCCGGGGGCTTCTATCTCCCGGCGGTACCATTGTGGAACCTACCTCCGGCAACACAGGCATCGGTCTGTGCGCTCTGGCAGCCGCCATGGGCTACAAGGCCGTTATCGTTATGCCGGAGAACATGAGCAAGGAGCGGCAGCAGCTTATGAAAGCCTACGGTGTGGAGCTGGTGCTGACCCCCGCCGCAGGCGGGATGGCCGCCGCTGTGGAAGCGGCGAAAACCATTGCCCGGGAGCAAGGCGCATACCTGCCCGACCAATTCTCTAACCCCGCCAACCCCGAAGCCCATTACCGCACCACCGGGCCGGAGATCTGGCAGCAGACCCAGGGGCAGGTGGATCTTTTTGTTGCGGGCATCGGAACTGGCGGTACCGTCACAGGCACGGGCCGTTTTTTGAAGGAACAAAACCCCAATATCCGGGTTTTTGGCATTGAACCCGCCAGTTCCCCTGTGTTGACCCAGGGGCTCAAAGGTCCTCACAAAATTCAGGGCATTGGCGCAGGCTTTGTTCCTGCCGCACTGGATTTGTCTGTTTTGGATGGCGTGTTCACCGTCACGGACGAAGATGCCATGGATACCGTCCGGGATCTGGCCCGAAAGGCCGGCATTCTGGCGGGTATTTCCGCAGGTGCGAACCTCTGGTGTGCGCGGCACTTGGCTGCTCTGCCGGAAAACCGCGGTAAAACCATTGTCACCATCCTGCCGGATAGCGGTCAGCGCTACCTTTCCACCGGAGTATACGACTAATCATAACCACCGGCACGACCGGTGGTTATGATTTTATACACGCAACATATTTTCAATGGTCTGCGCTGCTCCTTTTTGGGTGGAGACGGTGATATGGGCATAGATGTCGAGGGTGGAAGATAGGTGTAGAAGCTGCCGGGTATTTTATTGTATAGAAGAAAACCACCGGCAGTGCCGTGCATCCTAAAAAACAACTTCCGACAGTCAAACCGACTGCCGGAAGTGTGAAAAATGTTATTCTATTTCACTGCCCACTTGACGGGAGCAGTTCACTGTTTAGCTGTTTTTCTTTTTCTTAAAGATGAGGAAGCAACAGGCACCGCTGATGGCAGCGATGGACACGATGACACACAGGATCAAGACCACGGGGGAAGTGGACTCTGCTGCGCCGGTGGAGGCGGGAGCGGTTTCTGTGGGAGCGGAGGTGCTGGGCTGGGCCACCGTTTCTGTGGGCGTAACGGTTTCCGTGGGAGTTACGGTTTCGGTGGGCACGATGCTTTCAGTCGGGTCCGTTGCTTCGGTGGGTTCGGTCACTTCTGTGGGTGCTTCGGTTTCGGGGGGCGCTGTGGGGGCTTCTGTGGCGGGAGGAACGGTCTCCGTGGGCTTCACAGTGGGATCGGGTGTGGTGTCCACACCGGTAGAAGCACCCTTGGTGCACAGCTGGGCCAAAATGTAGCTGTCCAGATTGGCGCTGGCGCTGGCACTGAAAGAGGTATAGTTCTTGGCACTGTCGGTGCCGATGAAATACTGTTTTCCGGCAACGGTGCCCAGGAAGGTCTTGTGGGTGCTGTCCCAGGTGTAAACCGTGTCCGCATGGCTGCCGTCGATGCTCAAGCTGGCATCGGTGCGGCCTTCGCCCTGATACATATTGATGTAGACTTTCTGACCGTTTTTCAGGAAGTACAGCTTGTAGCCGCCGATGACCGCTTCTGCATAAACATCCGCAGCCTTGTCATAGTCGGTGGTGGAACCCAGATACCAGGCATAGCTGCCCTTGCTGGATTCGTAAATGCCGCCGTTGAAATAGTAGATCTTGCCGTTCTTGGTGTGATCCATGCGCAGCTTGTAAGCAACGCCTGCCCGGGGCGCAGCGGCGATGGTGACATCATCGGTCACATTGGAGCCGCCGTTATTGGAGCCGCTGTTGTTCGTGCTGCCGTTGCTGGAATCGTTGTTATCCTTGTAGTCGCCGGGGTTGGCGGCGACACCGCCCTGACCGTTCCTGGAGGGGGTGGTCACACCGGTGGGAACGCTCTTGCCGAACAGGAGCCAGGCGTATTCGGGATAGTCCACGAAGACATTTCGTGTACCGGTGATGGACTGGACAGCATCGTTGCGGCCCATTTCCCAGGTGTCAACGGGGTCAGCTTCCATCCACTGCAACAGGATGTCCAGATTTTCCATGACACCTTTGGTGCCCCAGGTGCTGTATTCGCCGTTTCCATCTGTGATGCCCCAGCGGACATACATATACAGGAAAACACGGGCGCAGTCACCTCGCACATCGGTATTGGGGGTGTAATAGCCGGAACTGATACCATAGGCCTTGTTACCGCGGCTGCCGTTTTCGGTCTTGAGGGTGGGGCGGATCATCATGATGTCCGTGCTTTCGTCCTTGGTATTGTTATTGTGACCAGGGTGCAGGCATTTGGAGGAGGGCCAGACGTGCTCTCTGTTCCAGGTTTTTCCGCTGTCCCAGGTGCAGTTAAAGGCTTCACCGGAGTAGAAAGAGAGAATGGTGCTGGTGTCATTGAGCTGACAGTCGGTATACTGGAGAAGGGTGCGGGTGTCGCCGTAGGAGCTCAGGGTCTTGTGGTTGCTTTCCATCAGCGCCTGCAGCGCCTCAAAGAGCTCACTCTGGGGAGCGGTACTCTGGCTGTTGCCGCCCTTTAGCTGGGAGAGTGTCTCGAAGCTGTACTGGGTGGTGTAGAAGCCGTTGGCGTAGGGGGAGAGAAATCCGCACACTTCGTTGCGTGCGCCCCAGTTCGCAGTGTATGCGCCGGATTCATCATACTTGACATCGCCGGAGGTGGTGTAGCCGGTGCCGGCAGCTGCCACTTCTGTGGGCAAGCCCCCTACCAGAAGGGACAGCACCATCAGCAAGGTGAGCATCAGGGATATGGCGCGCTTGGATATCTGGTTCATGGTCGTTCTCCTTTTCTTTTTGTCGCCAACTATCATACCACACCACATCCAAAATGAAAAGTGAAAAATGGAGAAGCTTTGATTTTTATGTCGAAAAAGGAGCATGGCTGCTACGCACTTTATGAGGCAAAGTACACAATATAAAAAGAAACGACGATCTTCTTGCGAAAATCGTCGTTTTTTGGTGGAGACTACGGGACTCGAACCTGTGACCTCATGCGTGTGAAGCATGCGCTCTAACCAGCTGAGCTAAGCCTCCATATCGGAACAGGTAAGATTATATCATAGATTTCTTATTTGTCAAGCATTTGTTTTTGGCTTTTTGAAAAACCTCTCATTGCTTTTTGCCTGTGGCTGGGTTATAATGGCGGTAATATCAAAAGTCCGGCCTTGCGGGGCAAAGGAGGCATTTTTATGAAGAAAACCCTGATCATTGTGGATATGCAAAATGACTTTATTGACGGCTCGTTGGGTACGAAAGAGGCCCAGGCTATCGTGGAGCGGGTGCGGGAGAAGATCGAGGCATACCGCCGGGCGGGGGATCGGGTCATCTTCACCCGGGATACCCATGGGGAAGATTATCTGGATACGCCCGAGGGCAGAAAACTGCCGGTGAAGCACTGCATCCGGGGTACCAAGGGCTGGCAGATCGAGAAGCGCCTGAACACCGAAGGCTGCGTGATCATCGACAAGCCCACCTTCGGCTGGACCCACTGGGACGAATGGGATTTTGAAGAGGTGGAGCTGGTGGGGCTGTGCACGGATATCTGTGTGGTGTCCAACGCACTGCTGCTGAAAGCACTGTTCCCCATGGCAGTGATCTCGGTGGATGGGCGCTGCTGCGCCGGTGTCACGCCCCAGAGCCATGAAGCGGCCCTGACTACTATGAAAATGTGCCAGATCGATGTGATCGGAGGATGAAAAATGTTTGATGCGAAGAAAGTGACCCAGGAATGTGTTGCCTGGATTCGGGATTTTTTTGAGCAAAATGGCCCTGGCTGCAATGCCGTTTTGGGCATTTCCGGCGGCAAGGACAGCTCCGTTGCGGCGGCGCTGTGTGTGGAAGCCCTGGGCAAAGACCGGGTGGTGGGCGTGCTGATGCCCAATGGCGAGCAGAGCGACATCGATATGTCCCGGCTGCTGGTGACCCATCTGGGGATCAAAAGCGTGGTCATCAACATCGGTGCAGCCTTTGACGGTTTGCTGGATGCCATGAACAGCGGCGAATTGCTGGAGGGAATGGAACCTGTGCAGGCAACTGCCCAGACCATTGCCAATCTGCCTCCCCGGCTGCGGATGTCCACGGTCTATGCCGTGAGCCAGAGCGTCAATGGCCGGGTGGTCAATACCTGCAATTTGTCGGAAGATTATGTGGGCTATTCCACCCGATATGGCGACAGCGTGGGGGATTTCAGCCCCCTTTCCCGGTTGACGGTGCAGGAGGTCAAGGCCATTGGCAGAGAACTGGGATTGCCGGAGGTGCTCATTGAGAAAGTGCCGTCGGACGGACTGTGCGGCAAGACGGATGAGGACAACCTGGGCTTTACCTATGCGGTGCTGGATCGGTATATCCGCACCGGCGTATGCGAAGACCCGCTGGTGCAGGAGAAGATCGACCGCCGCCATCGGCAGAACCTGTTCAAGCTGGAGCTGATGCCCTGCTTTGAATACACCCCGGAGGACTGATATGGACAAGAAGCCCTATGAGCTGGGGGTGATCGTGGGCCGATTTCAGTCTTTGCACGCAGGCCATGAAGAGATGATCCGAAAGGCCCTGGCCTTGTGTCAGCAGGTTTGTGTGCTGGTGGGTTCCGCCCAGGAGTGCGGCACGGCAAAAAATCCCTTTTCCTATGAACTGCGGGAGCAGATGCTTCGCTGTGTTTTTGGGGAGACGCTGCACATTTTCCCTTTACCGGATATCGGCGTGGGGAATGTGTCCGCCTGGGGAAGCTATGTGCTGGAAAAAGTTGCTGCCTACATGGGCAGACAGCCGGATATTCTGGTCAGCGCCAAGGAAAGCCGCCGGATCAGCTGGTTTGACGAGGTACAGGGTGTGTCCATTGCGGAGCTGTACATCCCCAAGGCCAACCCCATCTCTGCCACGCAAATGCGCCGGTTTTTCCTGGAAGACGATGAAATGGCCTGGCGGGCTCAAACAGATCCCAAGATCTGGCATCTGTATCCCCAAATGCGCCAGCAAGTGATCGCTTCCAGCGGAAATCTGGAAACGGACAGTATGTGAAAGGAGGGTTTCGCATGAAGCTGGAACCCATTGTGGTATCCCTGCTGGATACCGACTTATATAAATTCAATATGAACCAGGTGATTTTCCACAAGCACACGGATCTCAACGGCGAATATTATTTCAAGTGCCGCAATCAGGGTATTGTCTTTACCCCGGAAATGCTGGAGGAGATCAATGCCCAGATCGACCATCTGTGCCGCCTGCGCTTTTCCAGAGAGGAGCTGGATTACCTGCGTTCCATCCGGTTCATTAAGAATGACTATGTGGAATTTCTGCGGCTGTGGCATCCCATCCGGGAGTATGTGACCACCGGACTGTCCGAAAAAGGGGAGCTGTCCATCGTGGTCAACGGCCCGCTGTTTTCTGCCATGCAGTTTGAGATCTACCTGTTGGAGATCGTCAACGAGGTGTATTTCAGAATGCGCCACGATTATGAGGTGCTGCGCCGCTCTGCTCAGGAGCGGCTGGATCAGAAGATCCAGGCATTCCAGGATGGGACATACACCTTCAAGTTTGCGGAGTTCGGCTGCCGCAGAAGACTGTCCAGAGAGTGGGAAGATGTGGTCATCCGCCGTTTCGTCACGGAGACGGAAAACTGCGTAGGCACTTCCAATGTGTATTTTGCCAAGAAATACGGCATCAAGCCCATCGGTACGTATGCCCATGAGTTCGTGCAGATGTATCAGGGCATCGACTCCATCCCCCTGGCCTACACCAATCACTACGCCATGCGGGACTGGTATGGCGAGTATGACGGCGATAACGGCACCGCTCTGACCGATACCCTGACCACGGACCTGTTTCTCATGGACTTCAACCGCTCCATGGTAAATAACTACTCCGGCGTGCGACATGACAGCGGCGACCCCTATGCCTGGGGCGAAAAGATATTGGCCCATTATCAGCGTTATGGGGTGGATCCCCGGCATAAGCAGCTGCTGTTCAGCGACAGTCTGGATTTTGACCGGGCGCAGAAGCTGTTCGACTACTTCAAAGACCGCACCAAGGTGGCCTTTGGCATTGGCACGTTCTGCTCCAATGATACCTGCGAAGAGGCACTGAATATCGTCATCAAGCTGCAATATGTCAACGGCCGTCCGGTGGCGAAGCTGTCCGATGTCCCCGGCAAGGAAATGTGCCAGGATGAAGAATACCTGGAATACCTGCGCCAATCTGTGGAATTCCGGCTGAACCGGGAAAAATGATGAAAATG
>CAZVAB010000061.1:0-8318 GCA_964625045.1 uncultured Oscillospiraceae bacterium
TGAACCGGCAAAAAGGGCTGCTGCAAAAATCGAATTTTGCAACAGCCCCATTTTTTATGTGCCGTATTTTTCTTTCAGGTACATGATCGCCTGGCGGTAGCCGTCAATTCCCTGACCCTTGATGGTCTTTTCACAGTAGAGCCCCGGATAAGAGATCTGCCGGAAAGATTCTCTGGCATCCACGTCGGAGATATGGACTTCCACAGCCGGGAGGGATACTGCCTTTAAGGCATCCAAAATGGCAACGGAAGTGTGGGTGTAGGCGGCGGGGTTGATGACGATACCGTCAAAGACACCGTAAGATTGCTGAATGGTGTCCACTATGGCACCTTCGTGGTTGGACTGGAAATGCCGGATCTCAATTCCCAGCGCATCCCCGGTCTGCTCCACCAGGCGCAGCAGATCCGCATAGGTATTCTTGCCGTAAATGCCCGGTTCCCGAATGCCCAGCATATTGATGTTCGGGCCGTTGATCACAAGGATTTTCATTGGCGTTCCTCCCAAAGTTGCAGAATTTTGGCGGCGGTGGCATCGGCTGCGCCGTTGTTGTCCACATGGACATCAGCAAAGCGGTCGTACAGAGGCTTTCGCACCCGGTAAAGCTCCGAAAGGGCGGTGGCTTGGGAAAGGGGCCGGCCATCTGTTGGCAGGCTTTCAAGGCTTCGATCAAGGCAGAAAATGTACCCATTCTGGTGCAGAAGCTGGTGGTTTTCTGCCCGGGTGACACAGCCACCCCCAGTGGCGATCACAAGGCCGGACTGCTTGCCCAAATCATCAAGAACGGCAGTTTCCAACTCCCGGAAAGCGTGTTCGCCCTGCTTCTGGAAAATCTCCGGGATGGTGCATCCCGCTTTTTGGACGATGGCGGCATCGGCATCCACAAATCGCTTTCCGGTTTTCTCTGCCAGCAGCCGTCCAACGGTGGACTTGCCGCTGCCGGGCATACCAATGAGGACGATGTTTTCCATCTGGCAGTGAAGTAGCTGATAAATCGTTTGTATCTTATCTTCCGCTATGGGGCAGCCGGTGAACCACTGGGCACTTTCCCAGGCCTGTGCCACCAGCATTTTTAGGCCGTTCATGGTCACAAGGCCCCGGTTTTCCGCTTCCAGCAGCAATGCTGTGCGGGCGGGATTATAGATGATATCCAGCACCCCTTCCAACTGGGGGAAACCTCCAAGGGACAGTGGCGCAAGGCCGTTATCCGGGTACATTCCCACGGGGGTGGCGTTGACGATGAGGGCAGCATCAGCGTGGAGATGCAGATTTTGGTAGTTGTTTTCCCCCTTGCGGGAAATGACGATGACCTGTGCACCCAATTCTTCCAGCACCGCAACTGCGGTATTGGAAGCGCCGCCGCTGCCCAGCACCAGTGCCTTTTTGCAGCCGACGGCAAGGCCGCTTTGGCGTACCATGGTCTCAAAGCCGAAGAAATCCGTATTATGACCAAGGAGGGAACCGTCCGGGCGGCGGACGATGGTGTTCACCGCACCCAACTTCGCCGCAATGGGTGTCAGCTCCTGGCAGTAGGGAATGACCGCCTTTTTATAGGGAACGGTGACATTAAGACAGTCAAATGCTCCGCTTTTTAAGAAAGTATCCAGATTTTCCGGCTCCGTGGGGAACAGGTCGTATTGGTAAGTGCCCAGATGGCTGTGGATCTGGGGGGAGTAGCTGTGGGTCAGGTGGTGGCCCAGTAAACCGCAGCGCATCATACGACCTCGCAGTAGCTGCCTAGATACTTGAATTCCTCGCACAATTCATCCAGCTCACACATCAGCTGCACAAATTCCTCGGAGTAGATGGAAGTATCCAGATCGAAATAGAACATGAACTCAAAATCCCGGTTGGGGATGGGGCGGGATTCCAGCTTGGTCACATTGATGCCCAGCACATAAAGCCGTGCCAGCACCCGGTAGAGGGCACCGGGGCGGTGATTTAAGACCATCATGATGCTGGTCTTATCAGAGCCGGGATAGATCTCCAGATTTTTGCTGATGCAGATGAAGCGGGTGCGGTTATTGTCCTTGTCCTGGATGGAAGAGGACAGGCTTATAAGGCCGTATAGCTCCATGCAGTTGCGGCTGCTGATGGCGGCTGCATCGGTACGCCCGGATTTTGCAACCATTTCCGCTGCCACGGCGGTGTTTTCCACCGGGATGACCTTGACCCCCGCAAGCTGCCCCAGAAATTCGCTACACTGGTTGATGGCTTGCTCATGGGAGTAGATCTCTTTGATCCCCGCCAGGGTCGCTCCGGGGGCAGCCAGCAGATTATGGTCGATTTTCAGCCGGAAAGTGCGCACGATGGAGAAATTGTGCTGAATCATCAGATCGTACACCTTTTTCACAGAACCGGCAGTGGAGTTCTCAATGGGCAATATGCCATACTGGCACAGTCCCTGCTCAATGGCTGTGAAAATGCTTTCAAAGTTCTTGAAATACATGATCATGGGGCTTTGGAACATCTTTTCACAGGCAATTTGTGCGTAAGCACCCTCCACGCCCTGGCAGGCAACCATGGGGGCTTTGGGGAAGAGCTTGGGGGTGTTTTCGATGGAGTCCGTGATCTGCTTATACAGGGGGGAGACCGTGTTGTTCCGCTTGCTCTGATAGCTGCGGCTCAGTTCAAAAAGCATGGAGTAGAGGACCCGGGTGTAGTTGTCCATTTCCGGGCCAGCCTTTTCTGCCACGGCCCGGAGCTTTTCCCGCTCCCGGGCGGGAACGAATACGGGCATATCGTGGGCTTTTTTATAGTCTGCGATCCCGGCGGAAACTTCCATCCGCTTGGCGAATAACTCTACGATCTGGTCATCGATTTGGTCGATTTGGCCTCGGAGTTCCTGAATATCCATGATTATTTCCTCCTGTTTGTCTGGGTGTTGCCCAGGATTATATCAAAAATAGCAATGGCCGCTGCCGCTTCCACCACCGGAACGGCCCGGGGGACGATGCACGGATCGTGCCGCCCCTGAACGGTCAGGGGTACTTCCTCCATCCGGGAGAGGGAAACGCTCTGCTGCTGCATGGCGATGGAAGGGGTTGCCTTGATGGACACATCAAAAAGCAGGGGCATTCCGTTGGTGATGCCGCCCAAAATGCCGCCGCAGTGGTTGCTGGCGGTTTTTACTTCGCCGTTATCCAGAATGAAGGGGTCATTGCTTTCGCTTCCCAGATGGGCTGCAAACGCATCGCTCCAGCCGAAGCCCACATTTTTAACGGCTGGGATGCCGTAGACAATCTGGGCAATGCGGCTTTCCACACCGCCGAACATGGGTTCGCCCAGCCCGGCGGGCAGGCCTGTGACGGCACATTCGATGCGCCCGCCCACACTGTCCCCATTGGCTTTTGCTAGGGCAATGCGGTCTAAAAATAAATCAGAAGTGTCGGATGATAATGTGGGAAAGATCCGGCCCACCCGGTCCAGCTGGGGCTGCAGCGGGTCAAACCGGGGGGCGGTATGGGGGCCAATTTGGATGATGTGGGCGCCAATGCGGATGCCTATATCCTCCAGCCATTGCTTGCACAGTCCGCCTGCAATGCACAGCGGCGCAGTCAACCGCCCGGAAAAGTGCCCGCCGCCGGAAGCATCCTGGAAACCGCCGTATTTCATTTGGGCGGTATAGTCCGCGTGACCGGGCCGGGGGCAGTCTTGCAAGGATGCATAGTCCCCGGGGCGGGTGTTGGTGTTGCGGATGATGGCGGCGATGGGGGCCCCGCAGGTAAAGCCATCCTGAATGCCGGATAGAAATTCAGGGATGTCCGCTTCTTTCCGGGGCGTGGTAAAATCACCCTGGCCCGGTGCCCGGCGGGATAAAAAGGATTGCAGCTGCTCCATGTCCACCCCAAAGCCAGCGGGAATGCCGTCCAGGGTCATGCCGATGGCGGCACCGTGGGACTGACCAAAAATGGAGAGTTTCAAATTTTCACCGTAGGTACTGCTCATAATTTCCTCCTAATCGGCGGTATTCCCCCCAGAATTGGGGATAGGATTTGTTGACGGCCTGTGCGCCCAAAATGGTGACAGGTGCTTTGCACACCGTGGCGGCAATGGCGGCTGCCATGGCAATGCGGTGGTCATTACAGGCATCCACTGTTCCGCCCTGCAGCCCGGTGCCCATGACGGTCAAGGTGTTTTCCTCTGCTTCGGCACTGCCCCCGAGCGCTTCGATCATGGAAATGACTGAAGAAACCCGGTCGGACTCTTTCAGCCGCAAGCGGCAGATATCTGTGAATACAGCACCGTGATTTGCGGCCGCGGTGACCGCCAGAATGGGCACCAGATCCGGGATATCGGCGGCGGAGATTTCCGTTGCGCCGGTCAAAAGCATGGGAAACAGTGTTGCAGCCGCACGGTCACCCTGGGGAGAAGTGTCGCACAGACCGCTGATTTTAAGCTGGCTTCCCAGTGCGTTCGCTGCCAGGAAAAAGGCACCATTGCTCCAATCGCCCTCCACAGTCAGTTCCCCGGGAGAACGGAAACGCTGACCGCCCAGGGGCAGGGTATCAACGCCAAATTGGGCCAGAGCTTTTTGCGTCATGCGGATATAGGGGACGGACTCAACTTTGCCTGTGACCGTCAGTTCGCTTTTTCCCTCCAAAAGGGACAGAGCAAAGAGAAGCCCGGTGATGTACTGGCTGGATACGCTCCCATCCATTTGGTACTGCCCTGGGGCGAGTTTTCCTGTGCAGCGGAGGGTGTTGCCGGTGGGGCGGGAAAGGGTACAGCCCTTGCGCTCCATTTCCTCCCACAAGGGGGAGAGGGGGCGTTCCGGGAGCCGCCCTTCCATTTGGAACGTGGCATCCACACCCAATGATCCAACGATGGGCAGCAAGAAACGAAGGGTAGAGCCGCTTTCCCCGCAGGGAAGAAGAGCGGTTTTGGGCACGTTCTTTACAGGCTCCACGGTATATCCATCTTCTGTGCGTGTGATGTGGGCACCCAGTGCCTGAAGACAGGCTGCGCTGGCCTCGATATCCCGGTTGGTGGCGGGGCAGATCAGATGGGTGGGGCGGTCTGCGAATGCGGCGCAGATGAGCATTCGGTGGGCCTGGGATTTAGAGGGGATGATATTCAGTTCGCCCCGGAGCTTCCGGGGATGGATGGTAATGTCCATATCAAAGACCTGCCTCGATAAATGCTTTCACTTCGCTGACCGGTGTAAGGCGGATGGCGCAAGCGCCGATTTCTTCCGGGACGATGAGGTTCACTGTGCCGCCGGAGCGTTTTTTATCGGAAAGGGCTGCTTCGTAAAGAAGCTGGCTCTCGTATTCGGTGTTGGTGGGAAGACCGAAAAGCTCCAAAATATCCACGATCTTTTCGGCGGTATCCCCGGTGCAAATACCGGCCTTGGCGCTGGAACGGCTGACAATAGCCATGCCGATCGCAACGGCGCAGCCGTGGGAAACGGAAAAATTGCTGGCTTTTTCCACACCGTGACCGATGGTGTGACCCAAATTCAGCTTCATCCGCAGCCCGGTGTCAAATTCGTCCTGGGCAACCACATCCCGCTTCAGTTCCACGCACCGGGCGATGACTTCCTCCCGGGAAAAGGTTGGGCCAGATTTTTCCAATGTTTCAAACAGCACCCGGTCATACAGCACACCGTACTTGATGACTTCGGCGCAGCCGTCCCGGAAGATTTCCGGGGGCAGGGAATGCAAGGTGTCCGTGTCGCACAGAACGAGACTGGGCTGGTAGAAGGCACCCGCCAGGTTTTTACCTGCGGGTAGGTCGATGGCGGTCTTGCCACCAACGGAAGAATCAACAGCCGCAAGAAGAGTCGTGGGCACCTGAATATAGGCAATGCCCCGCAGATAAGTGGCGGCGGCAAAGCCCGTCAAATCTCCCACAACACCGCCCCCCAGGGCGATGAGACAGTCCGCCCGGGTCACATGGTTTTGGGCAAGGCAGTTCAAAAGGGAGAGGTAGACTTTGCCGTTTTTGCTCTCTTCCCCGGCGGGAATGACACACGCCAGGACGGTAAAGCCTGCATCCTGCAGAGAATGCTTCACTTCTTCGCCGTACAGGGGAAACACATTGCTGTCGCTGACCACTACGGCGGTGCTGCCCTTCGATACAGCGGCAACCTCCTGCCCGATGTGGGCGAGCAGCCCACTGCCGATTTTGACATCATAGCTTTTGGATGCGCTGACATGGATGGTTTTCATATTGCGTTTCATCCGTCCACCTCCTCCTTGCGCCGACGGCCCTCGTCCAGAAGGGAAGTCAAAAGCGCCATATCCCCGGTTTCCAGGGCATTTCGGTAATTATGCAAGCTTTCAATATAGGTATCCAGCTCGAAAATCATATTATCCCGGTTTTCCATGCAAAGCTCCGCCCACATCTGCGGGTGCAACCAGGCCACCCGGGTCAGATCCTTGTAGCTTCCGGCGGAAAAGCCCTTGTGGCCCAGCGCTGTGGGGGACTTGATGTAAGCGTTGCTCAAAACATGGGGCATTTGGGAAGTGAATGCAATGAGCTTGTCATGCTCCTGAGCGGTGCAGACGGAGAAAGAGCCGAAGCGGCAGGGCGCCAGAGCATTTTTTGCCCGCTCCAATAGCTGCATTTCGTCAAATTTTGCGGGAACCAGCACCATGGGTGCCCCCTGGAACAAGTTGGAGCGGCTGTACTTAAAGCCGGAAAAATGGGAGCCAGCCATGGGGTGACCGCCCACAAAGGTAAAGCCGTACTTCTGGGCAAGAGGGAAACACCGGCGGCAGATCTCTTCTTTTACACCGCAAAGATCCATCACCAGTGCGTCTGGGCAGATCAGATGGGCGTGTTCTTCCAGCCATGCGGCGCTGCCGGCGGGATAAATGGCAAGCAGCAGCAGATCACAGGTGCCGATGGTGCGTTCGTTCAGATCGTCCTGTACAGCACCGGAAAGCTTGGCAAAACCCAGAATACGTTCGTCTTTTTCGGCAGCCAGAACGGTGTGGCCCGCTTTTGCGTAGGCCCGGGCCATGGAGCCGCCGATCAATCCAAGGCCCAGAATACCGACTCTCATCCCAAGACCTCCCGGATCTCATTGACCTTGGCATTCAGCTGGGCGAACTGGGCGGGGGTGATGGACTGGGCACCGTCGCACAGAGCAGCGGAGGGATTGTTGTGGACTTCTACCATGATGCCGTCGGCACCGCAGGCGGCAGCGGCGTAGGCCATGGAGGGGACGAGCCGGGCTTTGCCGGTGGCGTGGCTGGGATCCACCACCACGGGCAGGTGTGTCAGTTCGTGGAGCACCGGAACAGCGGAGAGATCCAGGGTGTTCCGGGTGTAGGTTTCAAAGGTGCGAACGCCACGCTCACAGAGGATGACCTTTTCGTTGCCCTCGCTCATGATATATTCGGCGCTCATTAAAAGCTCCTGTAGAGTATTGGCGAGGCCGCGTTTCAAGAGAATGGGTTTGTCCGTCTTGCCAAGTTCTTTCAGCAGGTCAAAGTTTTGCATATTCCGGGCACCCACCTGGATCACATCCACATCCGCAAACAGATCCAATGTGGAGATGTTCATGATCTCCGTGACGATGGGGAGCCCGGTGGCCTCCTTGGCTTTCAGCAGCAGCTTCAGCCCTTCGCCCTTCATGCCCTGGAAAGCATAGGGAGAAGTCCGGGGCTTGAACGCACCGCCCCGGAGCAGAGTTGCTCCGGCGGCTTTGACCGCCTGGGCCACTTCAATGATCTGTTCCTCCGACTCCACGCTGCACGGGCCGGCGATCATGCCGAAGTAACCGCCGCCGATCCGGGCGGAGCCAGCCTGAATGATGGAGTCCTTGGGGTGGAATTTGCGGTTTGCCTGCTTGAAGGGTTCGGAAACCCGCTTGACGCTTTCCACGATCTCCAAAGAGCTGAGAAGCTCCATATCCACCCGGCTGGTGTCACCAATAAGCCCCAGAACGGTGACCTCCTGGCCAGCGGAAATGTGAACGTCCAAATTCATATCTTTCAGCCACTCCACCAGGTGCTGTGCCTGCTGCTGCGTGGTTCCTTGTTTCAAAATTGCGATCATGGTCATCTGCTCCTTATAAGAAAAATAGCGCCGCACGAATGCGAGTCGTGCGGCGCTTTCAAATACAGCTTTGCAAATCCTACTGGAATGTCTGCAGCACAAATCGCTATTACTTTTTCAGCATAAAAAAGTAATAGTTAAAAAAGAAGAATGCAGCGGAAGAAGGGATCATGATATCTGCCTCCTGAACCAGTAATTGTGACTATTATAGCACCGCAAAATGGGGATTGCAAGTGCCAAATGACGAAAAGTAAGGAAAAGGGCGTGTTGCAAAATGCGCCGAAAAGGAAAACCACATCAACCAACCTCAA
>CAZVAB010000062.1:0-8304 GCA_964625045.1 uncultured Oscillospiraceae bacterium
TAACAAATTGTGCGAACTGCTCAACCGTGAGTTATCTCCCGAAACCGAAGCGGCGGCACTCAAACTCTTTGACGATATCTATGCCGAAATCATAGATGCCCCGAAGCAAACCGCACGGCAGATACGCAAGGAGGTGGCACAATGGCAAGCACAGGCTTGACTTTTAATATGTGTGATTCAGATGAGTGTAGAGAAACCTACAATTTTCACATAACCGGCATAAACTCCCCCGTAAGCCATAGTAATATAGCATCATGATCAGCGAGGTGGGGATTTAATGAAGCGGATGGTGGCGCTTTTTTGCGTGATATTCCTGTTGGCCGGGTGCGGGACAGGGGATGGAGGGATGGACCGGGCGCTGAACCTGCGGGTGAAGCTGCAAAATACGGCCTTTGCCTTTCAGGCGGTGATCACAGCGGACTATGGCGACAAGACCTATTCCTTTACCATGGACTGCAAGACGGATAAAGAGGGAAATGTGACCTTTGAGGTGGTGCAGCCGGAGTCCATTGCCGGCATCACCGGGAAGGTCAGCCAGGGCAGCGGGAAACTGACCTTTGATAATCAGGTGCTGGCCTTTGATATTTTGGCGGATGATCTGATCTCCCCGGTCAGCGGCCCCTGGGTGCTGGTGAAGACCCTGCGCTCCGGCTACCTGACCTCCTGCGGCGAGGAAGGCGGGGCACTCCGGCTTGCCATTGATGACAGCTACGAAAACGATGCCCTGCATCTGGATATCTGGCTGGATGAGCAGGATCTGCCCCAGCGGTGTGAGGTGCTTTGGCAGGGAAGACGGCTTTTGTCGATGGAGGTCAAAAACTTTCAGTATTTGTAACTTGCGGACGCTTTTCTCCATAGGATATTTCGGAAGCACTGCTGTATAATTTGCCTGTGGGCGTGGGAAAATAGGGTTAGCCGCGTTACATAGGAGATCCGGTAGCGCTGGAAATCAATCCGACGGAGCGTGAAGCACATGGATACCACGGTCAAACGGGGGGACATTTTCTATGCGGATCTGTCCCCGGTGGTGGGCAGCGAACAGGGGGGCACAAGGCCCGTCCTGATCGTACAGAACGATACCGGCAACCGGCATTCCCCCACGGTCATTGCCGCTGCCATTACCAGCCAGACAGGAAAAGCCCGCCTGCCCACCCATATTAACATTGCTGGAGGCAGTGTGGGCCTGAGCAAGGATTCTGTGATCTTGCTGGAGCAGATGCGTACCATCGACAAGCGCCGCCTGCGGGAGCACATGGGCCATTTGAATGAGAACCAGATGGCAATGGTGGATGATGCCATTGCGGTGAGTCTGGGGTTGCGTGGCGGTGCTACATGAATAGTTCCCCCCTTTGCCGCATAGACCTGGTGCAAAGGGGGCTTTTTTATGGATGGCATTTATGACATTTTTCGTGGGGATGAGAAGGTAGGCAAGGCCCAGGTGCGAAGAAAAGGGCTGTATTATGAGTTCTGGTGCTGCTGTGACCTGACTGGGACGGTGATCTGCCGCATTACAGTCAAATGCGGGCAGACGGTGGAGAATTTGGGCATCCCGGTTCCCAATGGTGACGCTTTTTATTTGAGGAAGGATTTGCCGGTCAGCCGTTTCAAGGCGGGAAATCCAGCGTTTTTCGTAGTGCCCCGGCACCCGGAAAAGCGGGATAAATGGGTGGCAGTAAAGCCGGACGAGCCGTTTTCCTACTTAAAAGATGTGAAAAACGCCGTCCTGGAGATCCGGGACGGCGTGGTGGGTGTGAACTTTAAACCGTCAGATCCAGCTGCACCGGGCAGTGATCCGAACCCATGACACTTGCGTGGATGGAAGCATTCTCGATGGCGGGGCGCAGCCGGTCAGACACCACAAAGTAGTCAATGCGCCAGCCGGTGTTCCGTTCCCGGGCCTTGAACATATAGCTCCACCAGCTGTAGCAGTCCCGGGCATCCGGGTGCAGATAACGGAAGGTGTCTGTAAAGCCGCTGTCCAGCAGACGGGTGAAAGCGGATCGCTCCTGGTCGGAAAATCCGGCGCTGCCGTGGTTGGTGGCGGGGTTTTTTAGGTCGATCTCCTGGTGGGCAACATTCAGGTCGCCGCACAAAATGACACATTTCCGGCTGTCCAGCTTTTGAAGATAGGAACGAAAAGCATCCTCCCAGGCCATCCGGTGATCGATCCGGGCCAGCTCCCGCTGGGCATTGGGCGTATAGCAGGTGACCAGATAAAAGGTTTCGTATTCCAGGGTGATGACCCGGCCCTCGTTGTCCAATTCTGCCACGCCGATGCCGTTGGTGACGGAAAGGGGATGGTGCCGGGTGAAGATCGCGGTGCCGGAGTAGCCCTTTTTCTCGGCATAGCACCAATACTGCTCATAGCCCGGCAGTTCCAGCTGGAGCTGCCCAGGCTGAAGTTTGGTCTCCTGCAGGCAGAAGAAATCCGCGTCGGACTGCTGGAAAAAATCCAGAAAGCCTTTTTGCATACAGGCCCGCAGACCGTTGACATTCCAGGAAAGAAAGCGCATGGTTACCTCCAAAATCAGTGGTTTTCGTTGGTGCTTATCAGGTCCTGCAGCAGATAGCTGTTGGAACTGATGGTAATGAAATTGTTGTTGTCCAGTTGGGCGTGCTCCGCGCGGATGATGACCTCCCGGCAGTCCGTTAAACTCATGATGGTTTTGGAAAGGCAGGCACAGGCAACGCTTAAATCAATGCCGGTCAAGGTGGCGAATTGGTCGCTTAGCACCACTTTGGCGGTCAATCCCTCCAACTGATAGCTGATGAGGGCGGTGCCGGAGGGGAAGGTGGTGGAAAAATCGGAGCTGTCCGGGCCATGGAGATATTCCTGAAACAAAAACGTGGTGTCCGTTTCGTGACCGACGGCTTCCAGGGCGTAAGTGGCAATGACACTGTCGCTGGCACCGTAGCCCATCTGAGCCCGCTTATAATACACGGTGACAGGCTTTTTGAGTTCTTCCTGGTCCGCATCGCAGCCGAACAGGGAAAAGACACAGGCGAAAATCAAAAGGATCGTAATGGCTTTTTTCACTGGTTTACCTCCTGCGGGTCGAAGGCGGGGAAGCAGACCTTGAAGGTGCTGCCCACATCCGGTTGACTTTCGACAGTTATGGTGCCCTGATTCCGCTCCACCATGCTTCGGACGATGGCAAGGCCCAGACCGCTGCCGCCGGTGGAACGGGAGCGGGCCTTGTCAACACGGAAGAACCGCTCGAAAATATGTGCCTGTGCGGATTCCGGGATGCCAACGCCAGTGTCCCGGACTTCCAGAACGGCATTATCCTCCTGGCGGTAGGTGCGGATGAAAAGCTCCCCGCCGGGGCGGTTGTACTTGATGCCGTTTTCCGTCAGATTGAAGGCAATCTGGTAAAGGTCGTCCTCCAAAATCAAAATGGGGCAATCGTCGGTAAAATCCATCTGGATGGTGATGCCGTTATGGCTGGCAATGCCGGAGAGCATCCGTACCGCCTTTTCAATCGTGGGTTTCATATAGACGATCTCACAGTCACCGTCCTGCTGGCTTTCCACTTTGCTCAGGGACAGCAGCTTTTGGGTCATCCGGTTTAAGCGGTCCGCTTCGTTGCCGATGTCCGTGACAAATTCCCGGATGGTATCGGTATCCATGTCGTTTTGCAAAATGGAGTCTGTCAGGAGCTTGATAGAGGCCAGGGGCGTTTTCAGCTCATGGGAAGCATCGGAGACAAAGCGGCGGCGCTTGTCCTCGGAGACTTGCAGCCGCTCCGTGAGCAGGTTGAACTCGTCGCCAAGGAAGGTCAGCTCGTCATTTCCACCCATGATCACCCGGTGGGAATAGTCACCGCTGCGGATGATGCGCATGGAGGAGAGAACCCGGCGTAGCCGGGTGGAGAAGCCGTTGGCGAAGATGATGGAAAAGAGAACAACAACCACCACCAGGACCAGAGAAATGGTCAAAATGTTCTTTTGCAGCGAGTGCATCAGCGCTCCCTGCTGGGCATCGTATTCCATCATATACACACACCCGGCAAGGACACCGGAGGTGTAGATGGGGGCGGCGGCCCGGGACTGGATCACGCCCTGGTCATGGTCATATTCGGAAGAAAAGGACTTGATACCGCTCAAGGCGTGGACGACTTCCGGCAAGAGCACATACATTCCCTGACAGGAATTGACCGTATAGGAGTCATAAAGGGCAATGCCGGAACGGTCCGTGACAATGGTGCGGGTGGTTTTCAGTCCTTCCAGCTGCTGAAGGGTCTGGGAGATGTTTGCGGCGTTGAGCAGATCCAATGCGGACACTTCCGCCGCCGCCAGCTGGCTCTTTTCGATCATGGCTGATTCCTTGCTCTGGAAAAATAGCAGCTGGCTG
Organism: uncultured Oscillospiraceae bacterium; assembly: GCA_964625045.1. Classification (GTDB taxonomy): domain Bacteria; phylum Bacillota; class Clostridia; order Oscillospirales; family Oscillospiraceae; genus Faecousia. Next base: position 4,355 of record CAZVAB010000062.1, read on the forward strand.
GTATTCGAGCAGTAAAGATTTAAAAACAGCAGCACGATAAAGGTAACGCAAATATAGACAGCGCTGTAGCGTACCTGCATATTGCTGTATCGGCGCTTCGACCTTTGTTCATTTGCGGAAGTAATAACCAACGCCCCACTTCGTCATAATATAGTTCGGTTCTGCGGGATTCTCCTCCAGCTTTTCCCGCAGACGCCGGATGTGCACATCTACGGTGCGGATATCACTGCGGTATTCGTATGTCCAGATGGTGTCCAGCAGTGCCTCCCGGGAGTAGACCCGGTTGGGGTTGCGCATGAGGTACTCGATCACATCGAATTCCTTTGCGGTCAGATCCACCAGCGTGCCGGAGCGGTAAGCGTTCCGGGCATCCAGATCCAGAGAAATGGGGCCGATGGTCAGCAGATTTCCTTCGTCAGCCCGCTTCCCAGCACCGGAGCGGCGCAGCAGTGCCCGAATACGGGCCTTCAATTCCAAAATGTTGAAGGGCTTGGTCAGATAATCGTCCGCCCCATAGTCAAAGCCCATGAGCTTGTCCATATCGTCTACCTTGGCTGTGAGCAGGATGATGGGAATATTGGAAAATTCCCGAATCTTGGAGCAGGCGGTCAGACCGTCCATCTGGGGCATCATTACGTCCAGAACAATCAGATCCGGGGCCTGGGTCCTGGCTGCGTCCACAGCTTCCAGACCGTCGGAACCTGTAATCACTTCGTAGCCATCATGCTGCAAATTAAAGCGGATGCCCTTGAGCAGCAGTTCTTCGTCATCCACGACCAAAATTTTCATAATTGTTTTCCTTTCAATTTTGATGAGGCGGAAACCCACTACCTTTAGGTGGTGGGAAGAGCCTTGTAAGTTTTTTAGTCATCCTTGGTTTACAATGTATCTTTGTATGGTTGCGGATGAAACTTCTCCAATAATACAAGCAAAGTATCCATCCGACCATATACGAGTCAGTGTTGTCCAATATGTGGGCACATCGAAAAGGCCGACCGAAATAAGAAGATACATCGGTTTACTTGTAAGCGCTGTGGTTACAAATCTAACGATGATCGCATTGGAGCCATGAATCTGTATCGTATGGGAATCAACTATCTTTTGGATAGTCAAGTACCGCATACAGTTACGGCAGAGTAAACTTTGTCGTAAAGGGTGTAGTCAACCACCCTATGATGTAACGCCACTTTAGGTTATTGCCTATTGGGGTTAAAGGTCGGAGGAGTGATCCGTTACAACGACTGGGCAGTTGCAAGCCTATGGCCTTTAGGCCGTGGGTAGTTGACTGTTTCAGCCTCCTACGGTGATGTGATCCTTGATCAGCTTGAAGATCCCTGTGCCAATGCCTGGAACATCCGTGATCTCGCCGATGCTCTGGAAGGGGCCGTTCTTATTCCGGTAATCAATGATGGCCTGGGCCAGATTGGGACCGATCTTGGGAAGTGTTTGCAGGGTTTCCTGGTCAGCCGTGTTGATGTTCACGCTGCCGTCGGCGGTATCCGTGGTGCTTTGGCTGTTATCCGGGGATGGGGCGGAGGATGCATCCGGCATAGAATTGTCTGGCACGGTATCAGCAGTTGCTTCCACTGTGTTGGCGGATGCCTCGCCGGTCTGCTCCGTGGGTGTGCTGTGGACAGTCCCCGTTGGTGACTGGATGGTATACACCGGGGTAGCGCCAATGCTTCTGCCCAGATACAGCCCACCCAGAAATGCAGCCAGCACAAGGCAGCCGCAGGCGAGATAGGAAAGACCCTTATTTTTTTATTTCCGAACCCCTCCCACATTGACGAACCTTTCAAAAGCTGATATAATATCATCTACAAACATTATACACGAGTTTTTTTCACCGGACAAGTCCGGTGTTGAAATATAGGGGTCAGATTATGAAAAAAATTCGGACGATTTGTCTCGTTTTGTCTTTTATTTTGCTGTTGAGCGGGTTTGCACTGCCGGTGCGGGGAGCGGATGACTCCGTCCAGTCCGGCTGCCACAGTGTGGATGCCGCCGTTTCTTTGAGTGACGAGGGACGGTTGACGGATACAGCGGAGGCTGTGATCCTGTATGAGCTGAACAGCGGCACCATGCTCTATACTTATAACCCGGATACCAAGATCTATCCCACCAGCATGGTCAAACTGATGACGGTTCTGGTGGCGCTGGAAAAGGGAAATTTGCAGGATCAGGTGACGGTGACCCGGAAAGCGCTAAATAGTGTTGCCATCGGATCTGTCAGCGCAAATCTGAAAACCGGAGAAGTGCTGACACTGGAGGATCTGCTGTACTGCACCATGACCGCTTCTGCCAACGATGCGGCGGCGGTGGTGGCGGAGCATATCGCCGGAAGTCAGGATGCCTTTGTCCAGCTTATGAACGAAAAAGCGGCGGAGCTGGGGTGCAAGGGTACCCATTACAGCAACGCCAATGGCCTGCATGACGAAGAAACCTATACCACTGCCCGGGACATTTGCCGCATCACAGAGGCGGCACTGAAAAATGAGCAGTTCAAGACCATTTTTCAGGCGGCTTCTTATACCGTTCCCGCTACCAATAAGAGCGACGCGCGGGAGATCAGCACCACCAACAAAATGGCTCTGGTGAGCAATAAGTATTATGATGAGCGGGTCACCGGAGGAAAGACCGGTGCGACGGACAAGGGCGGCCGCTGTGTGACCGTAACGGCCCAGCAGAACGGCATGGATCTGTTGTGCATCGTCATGGGTGCCAAGGCTACCTATGACACGGAAGTGAGCATAAGCAAATACGGCAGCTTTGAAGAGTGTAAGCAGCTGCTGGATTATGCTTTCACCGGCTTTGCCTATCGGCAGGTGTTTTTTGATGGACAGGCCATCTCCCAGTACCCGGTGCAGGGTGGCGCAAATCAGGTGGTGACCCAGCCGGCGGCATCCGCATCCACGGTGCTCCCCGCCAAGCTGGACGAGCCCCTGATCCGTTGGGTATATGCCCAGAAAAGCGCAACGCTCCAGGCACCGGTGCAGCAGGGACAGGTCATTGGCACTGTGCAGGTCTGGTATGGGCAGAAATGCCTGGCCCAGACGGACATGGTCACCATGAATGCTGTGGCGGTGGAAAGTGATCCGGTGATCCCGGAGCGCCCTGTCAAGGAGGATCAGGGCAGCTGGAAAGCGCTGGCGGTGACACTGGGCGTGTTCGGCGGTGTCGTTCTGGTGTTCCTGGCGGTGCTGATTTTGGCACGCTTTGTGGGAAATGTGAGAAGAAAAGCCCGTCGCCGCCGTCGGCAGAGACAGCGTGAGAGGAGAGGAGCCAATGTCTGATTGGGAGCAATTGCGGCAGGATTGCATGGCGTGTGCCAATTGCCGCCTGTGTGAGACCAGAAACTATGTGGTTTTCGGCGTGGGAAATACCGAAAGTTCAGTCCTGTTCGTGGGGGAAGGCCCCGGGGAACAGGAGGACCTGAAAGGGGAGCCCTTTGTTGGCCCCGCCGGGCAGCTGCTGGATGATATGCTCGGCATCATCGATTTGGACCGCAGCCGCAACTGTTACATTACAAACATCGTCAAATGCCGCCCGCCAAAGAACCGGGACCCGCTGGAAACGGAGCAGGATGCCTGCATTGGCTATTTGCAGCGGCAGATCCAGCTGATCCAGCCCAGGATCATCGTGTGCCTGGGCCGCATTGCGGCCATGCGGCTGATCCGCAGTGACTACCGCATCACCCGGGAACATGGGCAGTGGGTGGAAAAGGATGGCATCTGGATGACGGCCATTTATCATCCCTCGGCGCTGCTGCGTGATCCCATGAAGCGTCCAGACTCCTTTGACGATCTTTTGTCTCTGCGGGGGAAGATGCGGGAATTGGGCCTGTAAAAAAGAGTTGACAATCAGTCAAAAAGAAAGTATAATACCTAGGCGTAACCGCTAGTGTAGCACAGTCGGTAGTGCATCTCACTCGTAATGAGAAGGTCGCCTGT
>CAZVAB010000063.1:0-8222 GCA_964625045.1 uncultured Oscillospiraceae bacterium
CAATGGCGCAGCCGACACCGCCGCCGACCACACAGACCTTCTTCTTGCCTTCCACGGGGGTGGGCTTGCCCAGGGGGCCGACAAAGTCCTGAATGTAGTCGCCCTCATTCAGGTTGCCCAGAGCGATGGTGGAGAAGCCAACCTTCTGGAAGATGATGGTGACGGTGCCCTTCTCCCGGTCATAACCGGCGATGGTCAGAGGCACACGCTCGCCCTTGTCATCGATCCGAAAGATGATGAACTGACCGGCCTTGGCCTTTTGGGCGACGAAGGGAGCTTCGATCTCCATCAAAGTGACGGCAGAGTTCAGCTCCTTTTTACGAACGATTTTAAACATGGACTGATCCTTCTTTCTCAGTTTTGTTCCAAATAAAGGCATACGCCTACGCATATATTATAAGCCAAGAGGGGATATTTGTCAAATATTTCTCCATTGTTTTCCGGCGGAAGCTGGGAATTTTTCAATCTTTTGAAAGTTGACATAACATGACAGACGGTTTTCCCGGGAAATGATGAAAATATCCACAGGAGATGCAATTCCTGTGGATAATTTTGCGGTTTCTCGCTGTCCTAACAAGGAAATCCCAAAGCATAGGCTGTGGCACCCCAAAAACCTCCCCAAAGGGGAGGACCTTGGGGAATTGCTTGAATCATCTAAGATTCATGTCATCCCGAGCGTAGTCGAGGGATCTTGGCATTATTTGAGGTGAAATGTCCCGGCGGTGCGTAGATTTCTCGACTTCGCTTCGCTCCGCTCGAAATGACAAAACTTTTGGTGCGGTGGGGGTAGGTGACAGGGCAATTATCGTAGCTAGTCGGCGGGGGCATGCCCCCGCCCTACGCTGGGAGCGGATTTCCACGAACAAGCACTCATTAATGTGGAGGGCCTATGGAAACGGTCTTGGTGGGGCAAAAAAACAAGCGCCGGAAAAATCCGGCGCTTGCGGTGCGTTATTTCTTTGCCAGCAGGTCACGGATCTCCGTGAGCAGCAGCTCTTCCTTGGAAGGAGCGGGGGGTGCGGGGGGAGCGGTTTCTTCCGCTTCTTTCTTCTTGCCCAACTCCGTGATCTTGTTCAGGCCCTTGACCAGGAGGAACACCACCATGGCCAGGATGAAGAAGTTGATGACCGCGGAAATGAAATTACCGTAAGTCAGATAGTTTTTCACTTCCTGCACCACCTGTGTACCGTCAGCGTTGAGGACGGTCTCGTAAGTGGAGTCTACCCAGGGCATCCGGGGCAGGGTGATCTTGGCATCGCTGAAATCGGTGCCGCCCAGGAAAATATTCACGATGGGCATGATCAGATCATTGGTCAGGCTCTTGGTGATGGTGCTGAACGCGGAGCCGATGATGGTACCAACAGCCAGAGCCATGGCGTTGCCCTTGATGGCAAAGGCTTTAAATTCTTCCCAGAAAGCAGCAGTTTTTTTCTTCATAGTTTCCACCTTTTCCTGTATTTTATTGACAAAAACCGGAGAAATTACTTCTTTTCGATGATTTCCATACCGCCCAGATACTTACGCAGCACCTCGGGGATGACAACGGAGCCGTCGGCTCTCTGGTTCTGCTCCACAATGGCGGGGAAGATACGGGAGGTTGCCAGGCCGGAGCCGTTGAGGGTGTGGACAAAATCGATCTTGCCATCCTCCCGGCGGTAGCGGATGTTGCCCCGGCGTGCCTGGTAGTCCCGGGCATTGGAGACGGAGGAAACTTCCTTGTAGCCGTTCATGGAGGGGATCAGGATCTCAATATCATAGGTCCGGGCCATGGAAGCGGAGCAGTCACCCGCAGCCAGCTTCACGGTGCGGAAGTGCAGGCCCAGGCCGGCGACCAGGTTCTCTGCCTTCTTCACCAGCTCTTCAAAGGCCTCGTCGGACTTGTCAGGCGTGGTGAACTGGAACATTTCCACCTTGTTGAACTGGTGACCACGGACCATGCCACGCTCGTCGGCACGGTGGGAACCTGCTTCCCGACGGAAACAGGGGGTGTAGGCGAACATCTTCCGGGGCAGATCAGCCTCGGACAGGATCTCGTCCCGGTAGACGGAGCACAGAGCGGCTTCTGCCGTGGGCAGCATATAGAAAGTGCCGTTTTCCGTGGGATGATTGGAGATCTTGAACACTTCGTCCGCAAACTTGGGGAACTGACCGGCGGTCAGGCCGCACTGGTACTCCAGCATGTGGGGGGGCAGGATGAAATCATAGCCATCGGCAATGTGGGTGTCGATGAAGTAGTTCAGCAGTGCCCACTCCAGTCTGGCACCCATGCCGGTGTACATCCAGTTGCCGGAGCCAGCCAGCTTCACGCCCCGGTCATAGTCGATAAGGCCCAGCCCCTCACACAGATCCACGTGGTGCTTGGGCTCAAAATCAAAGCTGTGCTTCTCACCGATGTAGCGTAGAGGCTCGTTGTTTTCCTTGCCGCCGGGGAGCAGATCGGGATCGGGCAGGTTGGGCAGGCTGAGCATAGCGGTGTAGAGCTGCTCGTCCAGTTCCTTCAGCTGCTTCTTTTCATCGGCAATGGCCTCGTCGATCTTGACGGAGGCTTCCATATTGGCGTTGATCTGGGCTTCGATGGCGGAAACGTCCTCGCCGCGCTTTTCGGCGCCCTTCTTCTGACCGAAGAGCTTGCCGTTTTCCTTGGACAGCTTGTTCTTCTCGGCGGTCTGGGTCTCGGTGGCAGTTTTCAGAGCACGAACCTGCACATCCAGCTCCAGAATACGGTCAACGACTGCGTCGCAGTCCACTTCCTTTGCCCGCAGACCGGCTTTCACGGCTTCGGGATTTTCCTTGATTTTCTTAATATCCAGCATAGTATTACCTCGAAATTTACCTTAAATTACCCTTAGACATCCACAATGCCCGGTTCCTCGGGGATGATGATGGCAGCCACGATATAGGCAACCAGGCCTGTACCGATGCTGATGACGGTCAGTGCGGCTACGCCCACACGGACGGTGGTGGAGTCGATGCCGAAATACTTGGCGATGCCGGCGCAGACGCCGCAGAGCTTCTTATCGGTCTTGCTTTTGTAGAGTTTCTTTTCGTTCATAACAGTTACCTCACTTCTGTATTTTCATTAGTGCGTCCAGCAGGACTTGCAGGTCCTCCTGGCCATAGAATTCCAGTTCAAAGCGGCCTTTGCGCTTGCCGTTGACGATCTTTACGCCCCGGCCCAGATGTTTGCTCAGGGATTTTTCACATTCAGCCACATAATCCACCGCCAGAGTGACTTCCTTCTGGGGGGCGGGCTCTTTGCTCATGTTCTTGCAAAGCAGCTCCGCCTGCCGGACGGAAAGGCCCAAAGCGATGATTTTTTGGGCGGCTTCCAGCTGCTTTTTCTCGGATTTAATGGAGAGAACGGCCCGGGCGTGTCCGGCACTAAGAGCACCTTCCCGGACTTTTTCCAGAATTTCCGGGGGCAGATTCAGTAAACGAAGGGCATTTGTCACGGCGGGCCGGGATTTTCCCACCCGCTGGGCGGTTTCCTCCTGGGTCAGGCCGAAGTCCGACATAAGGGTTTGATAGCCCAGTGCTTCTTCCACGGCGTTCAAGTCCTGCCGCTGTAGATTCTCAATCAGCGCCAGCTCCATGGCTTTTTTGTCATCCGCTTCAATGACCACTGCGGGAACTTCCGTCAGGCCCGCCATCCGGGCGGCCCGCCAGCGGCGCTCGCCGGCGATGATCTGATAGTAGCCGGAGGTCTGCTCCCGAACGGTCAGGGGCTGGATGATGCCGTGGGTGGCGATGGACTCAGAGAGGGCCTGAAGCTCTTCCCCGTCAAAATCCTGCCGGGGCTGGGAGCGGTTGGGCTCTACTTTATGAATGGGGAGCAGTTGATAGGGGCCGCTTTCCTTTACTTCGTCGTCAAATTCGGAAAGCAGCGCACTCAGGCCTTTTCCAAGGCCCTTGGGTGATGCCATTGGCTCGCCTCCTTATAATTTGTTCTTGATCTCCTCCGCCATGGCCTTGTAGGCGGCGGCACCCCGGCTGCTCTTGTCATAGGCCATCACGGGGATGCCGTGGCTGGGGGCTTCTGCCAGGCGGATGTTCCGGGGAATCACCGTGGCGTAGACCTTGCCGGGGAAATGGCGGCGTACTTCCTGAGCCACCTGGGTGGAGAAATTGGTTCGCCCGTCGAACATGGTCAGGGCCACGCCGAAGACTTCCAATCTGGGGTTGATGCGCTTTTTGACCAGGCGCATGGTGTTCATCAAATCGGACAGACCTTCCAGAGCGAAATATTCGCACTGCACCGGGACGAGGATGCCGTCCGCTGCGCTCAAGGCGTTCAGGGTCAGCAGTTCCAGGGACGGTGGGCAGTCAATGAAGATCAGATCGTACCGGTCTTTGATGGGATCCAGGGCTTTTTCCAGCTGATGATTGGAATTTTCCACTTCCAGCAGTTCCACGCCGGCTCCGGCCAGATCCGCTGTTGCGGGCAGCACATCGCCGTATTTTGTGGTGATGATGGCATCTTCCGCGGTGATACCGTTGATGATCACATCATAGATGGAACGTTTCAGCTTTCGTTTTTCAATGCCAAAGCCGGATGTGGCGTTGGCCTGGGGGTCAAAGTCGCACAGCAGCACCTTCAGCCCCAGATCATGAAGGCAGGCGGTCAAATTCACAGCGGTGGTGGTTTTGCCCACGCCGCCTTTTTGGTTGACCACTGCAATGATCTTGCCCATGTGGCACCTCCTTTATAATGTTTCATGTGAAACATGGACGTAATGATCGGATGTGGAATGTTTCATGTGAAACATTTTTAGCCGCCAAAGGGAAAGGTGAAACCCGGAATGGAGACCTTGTCCAGCCAGCCCAGCATCCAGAGCATCCCGCCCAGAGCGAGCAATGCGGTGACGATGGCAAGGATCAGCAAAATTGTCAGCCAGCGGCAGCGGAGTTTCAGAGAAGCAATCTGTTCTTCCGGTTTCAGGGATTTTTTACGGCGGCTGGGCCGCTTTTTGGCGGAAATGGTGACAGGATGGGATGGCAGCTTCACCACAGTGCCGGGCTGAATGGGGTATTTCGCCATATCCTCCAGACAGTCAGCGCAGAATGCGTCTGTGTCCTCGATTTTTCGGCCACATTTCAAGCAATGCAAAGGGCTCACCTCCCAAAGGTCATACTATTCATTATTATACTACGGTTTTTCCGTTCCGTAAAGAGGAAAAATTATTTTTCCTGCGAATGTAAGGTCAGCACCCCATGAACATAAGGTCATGGCCCGGGACGTGGTATCGGTGCGGCTAATAAAGCACTCCCCAAAGGGGAAAGCCTGGGGGAACGAATTGCTGCTGCCAAAGCCTTCCCCTCTGGGGAAGGTGGCAAAAATCTTTGATTTTTGACGGAAGAGGGGGATATTTCGGAAGAAATATCCTCGCCGGTAGGCGAAACGTCCCCAACCTCTCCCGGCCTTGCTTACGCTCGGCCACCCTGCCCAAAGGGGAGGGCCTGTAGGTGCAGTTGCACCGTCTAAAATCTTTGTCATCCCGAGCGCAGCCGAGGGATCTACGCACCGATTTTACTTGAAATGTCCCGGAAGTGCGTAGATTTCTCGACTTCGCTTCGCTCCGCTCGAAATGACATATCTTTTGGTATGGTGCAGACTGTCATGGTGCACAAAAATGGGAGGCATAATTTATAACAGATGATTATAAAGTCCTTATTGACAATCACGTGACCATGTGATAATATTAGGATACCACAAACAATAAGGAGGTACCCCGAATGCAGTGGACAATTCCCGGCACGGTGCTCACCGCTTCACCGGAGGAGACCGGTTATTTGAAAGAGAAATTCGCTTCCATGTTTTTGGGCGGCGGCGTGGTGCTTAGCCAGGTTTCCGCTGTGACCGGACTGGAACCCTACACCATCCAGAACTGGGTCAAGCGGGGATTTCTCACCAAACCCATCGGGAAAAAGTATACCCTGCGGCAGCTGTGCCGCATCATCAACATCAATATGCTCAAAGACGCCCTGCGGATGGAGGAGATCTGCGGCCTGCTGTCCTATGTCAACGGCGAGCTGGACGATGAAAGCGACGACCTGATCGACGACAGCCAGCTTTATTTCCTTTTCCTGGGGCTGGCTGCCAATTACCAGCTCAATGATCAGGACGAGACTGCCTGCATCCATGCTGCCCTTGGGGATTACGCAGAGCCGGTCCCCGGTGCCCGGGAGCGGGTGGAGAAGGTGTTGCGCATCATGCTCACCGCCTGGGGCGCATCCATGCTGCGGCAGAAGGCGCTGGGGATGGTCTCTGAGCTGAGACAAAACGAAAAATAAGGAGTGTTTTGAATGGAAAATACAGAGTATAGCTATGTTCCGCCGAAAAAACCCAACGATCCTGTAAAGAGAAAGAAATTGGGACGTGTCCTTTTAGGCTGTGTTTTGGCGGCGGTGGTCCTGGTGGGGGCCATGACCTGCTTCTACACCGTGGACGATAAGCAGCAGGGTGTTGTGACCACTTTTGGCGCAGTGACGGACACCGTGGAGCCCGGTCTGCACTTCAAGCTGCCCTTTGGCATCCAGCAGGTGCACAAAGTGGATGTGAACGTCATCCAGAAGATCGAGCTGGGCTATAAAAAGAACGGCAGCGGTGCAGATGTATATAATGAAGACGAAAGCTCTATGATCACCGGCGACTATAACATCGTCAATGTGGACTTCTTCGTGGAGTACAAGATCTCTGATCCGGTGCAGTTTTTGTTCTCGTCCAACGATCCCGAGGAGATCCTGCGCAACCTCATCCAAAGCCAGGTGCGCAACGTGGTGGGCTCTGCCACCGTGGATGCGGTGCTCACTGACGGCAAGGAAAACATCCAGATGCAGGTGAAAGATCTGGTGGTAGAGATCCTGCAGGAATATGACATCGGCCTGACGCTGGTGGAAGTGCGCATCCAGGATGCGGAGCCCCCCACCAGCGAAGTCATCGAAGCGTTCAAGGCGGTGGAGACTGCCAAGCAGCAGGCGGAAGCCGTGGTCAACAATGCCAAGGCTTACCAGAATGCCCAGCTGCCCGATGCCCAGGCCCGGGCGGATAAGCTGCTGCAAAACGCCGAGTATTTGAAGCAGAAGCGCATCAACGAGGCAATCGAAGCGGTGGCCATGTTTGAAGCCATGTACGCGGAGTATCAGTTGAACCCCGATATCACCCTTTCCCGGATGTATTATGAAGCCATTACCCAGATCCTGCCGGGTGTAAAGGTGTATATCAACACCGGAAGCAGCGAAAATATGAATATGCTGCTGCCCCTGGAATCTCTTGTGGGAGGTAAATAACAGATGAAGAAAAAAGTCATGATCGGCCTGATCGCTCTGTTTTTGGTGATCGTCGCCGCTTCCAGCACCTATGTGGTGCAGGAAAATCAGTACGCCTGTACGTTCCGATTTTCCGAGATCGTCAACACCGTGGATACCGCGGGCATCCACTTTAAGCTGCCATTTGTGGATTCGGTGAAGTATTTCACCAAGGCCACCCAGTTGTATGATATTCCCCCCTCTGATGTGACCACGCTGGATAAGCAGAACATGACCGTGGACTGCTACATCCTCTGGTCCATCTCCGATCCCCAGCAGTTTTACCGCACTCTGGGTACCACCACCGTTGCGGAAGACCGGCTGGATGCCATTACCTATAGCGCCCTAAAAAACGCCATGGGCACCCTGAAGCAGTCGGATATCATCAATGAAAACCCCGGCGGCGAGCGCAACGAGATCTACGAGGGCATCACCGCAACGGTGGACACCTTCGCCGCATCCTATGGCATCAAGGTGGAAGACGTGAAGATCAAGCGCTTTGACCTGCCGGATTCCAACCTGAACGCCGTGTATACCCGCATGATCTCCGAACGGAACCAGATGGCGGAAAAGTTCACCGCTGATGGCAATTATGAGGCCTCCATCATCCGAAATGATGTGGATAAGCAGGTGAATATCATCATCACCAACGCCGAAGCGGAAGCGGCAAAGCTGGAAGCCGAGGGCGAAGCGGAATATATGCGCCGTTTGGCCGAGGCCTACGACACCGCCGACAAGCAGGAATTCTATGAGTTCATCCTGGCTCTGGATGCGCTGAAGTCCGGCCTGACCGGGGAGAATAAGACGGTCATCTTGGATAAAGATTCTGCCCTGGCGAAGATTTTGATGGGTAATTAAGTTGATAACTATAAAAGAGCAAATTTGTGAAAATGACGAAAAGACATCATTCCCAAAAT
>CAZVAB010000064.1:0-7900 GCA_964625045.1 uncultured Oscillospiraceae bacterium
ACCGGCCTGTTCTTAAGAACAGGCCGGTTTGCTTTCATTCAGTGCCTGGATGGCCCCAAGGGCCTGGGGATCTTCCGAAAGATCCAATGTCCCCGCATAGATCTGGGCGGCGACCTCGTCGGTCACAGCTACTTCCACATCCGGGGTGATGCCCACACCCGCCAGGCTCTCGCCCTTGGGGGTGTAATACTTACCGATGGACAGGCCCACAGCGGAGCCATCGGGCAGCTGGAAGGTGGACTGAAAATAGCCCTTGCCCACGGTCTTTTCGCCCACCACCTGGGCAACACCGTATTCACTCAGTGCGGCGGCAAAAAACTCCGCCGCGGAGTAGGAGTCCGCATTGACCAGTACCGCCATGGGCAGATCGACGCAGTGGGCATCGGACATATCGGTGCTTTCTTTCCCGCTGTAATCCACCCGGGTAAAGAGCTTGCCCTCGGGCAGCAGGTAATCCAGCAGCTTCACCAGTTCGCTGGCATAGCCGCCGGGATTGTAGCGGACATCGAACAGCAGCTTTTTTGCTCCCCCATCGATCATTTCCTCAATGGCGGCAATGGTCTCATCTGCGCAGTTGGAGTTAAAATTGGCGATCTTGATATAGCCGATGTTTCCCTCCAGAAGCTTCGCCGTTGCCACCGGGGTCTTGATTTCCCGGCGGGTCACCTGGATCTCCAGCGTATTACCGTCCCGCAAAATGGTCAGCTTCACGCTGGTGCCGCTTTTCCCCTGGATCAGCGGCTTCACATCTGAAACCGCTATGCCCACAATGGAATTGCCGTCCACGCCGGTGATCAGGTCACCGGCTTTCACCCCCGCTTCCTCCGCAGGGCCGCCAGCGGTGACGCTCTTCACATCTATGCCCTTTCCGTCTTCACGGCCCTGGACGGTCACGCCGATGCCCACATAGGCATTTTTCATCTGCTCCTGATAAGCCTGCCAGGAGTCTGCGGGGATATAGTAACTCCACCGATCCCCCAGCGCACCGACCATGGCATCTGCCGCCGCATCTTCCATCTTAGTCTGGTCATATTCCCCAATGAAATACTGCTGGATGAGTTTTTCCAGTGCCGTCAGCTTGGACTCGCCGCTGTTGCGGGGCAGCAAAAAACAATACATCGCCCCCACTGTGACCGTTGCGGACAGCACCGCCACCAGCACATAGGACAAAACCTTTGTAATACGCTTGTTATTCATGATACCACTCCAATTTTTAAGATACCCACAGCCCGGAATGGGCTGTGGGTTTTCTGTCTCCAATGATTAAGAAATAAACGGCAGGGGGTTGATGTATGTACCATTGTAGCTGATGCCAAAGTGCAGGTGCATACCAGTGGAAGCGCCCGTGGTGCCAACACAGCCGATGACCTCACCTGCTGCCACAAACTGACCCACCTGGACGGAGGACTTCTTGCACATGTGCATATACACACTGCGGTAGCCGTCACCATGGTCGATGGTCACATACCAGCCGGCGCCGTTTTCCTGGTATCTGTTCACGATGACCACACCCGCCCGGCTGGCATAGATGGGGGTATGCTGACCGTTGGTGGACAGGTCAACACCGTTGTGCATCTTGCCCTTTTCGCCGGTGACCGGATGGGTCCGGGGACCGAAGCCGCTGGACACATACTTATAGGAACAGGGTGTCACCCAGGTGACGCCATTGACATCGTTGAGGGTGCCGCCAGTACCCAGGCCCCAGTTGCCGCCGCTCGTGGGGGGTGCCGTGGTGGGGGGCACAGAAGTTGCCAGCCATTCCTGGAACTTGGCCTTGTCGTATTCCACTTCGGCATTGGCGATCTCCTCTTCGGTCTTGGAGATCAGGTCCTCACCGTCTTCGATCAGGTTGGTATATTCCTCATCCTTCGCTTTCATATCGTTCAGAAGCTTCTGGGACTCCTCCGCCTTGGCTTCCAGATCCGCCTGCTTGGCATCCAGCTCATCCCGGCTTGCCACCAGATTTGCCTTTTCCGCCTGCATCACAGCCTTGGCATCCGCCACTTCCTGGGCCGCCTCGCTCATTTCGTCCAACCGGCGGCGGTCAGCGGCGGCGATCTCCTGGATCATGTTCAGTCGGTCCAGCAGATCAATAAAGCTGTTGGCCTGGAACAGCACCGCCCAGTAAGACAGGTCGCCGTCCTCTTCCATGGCCCGGATGCGGATCTTGTTTTTCTCGTTCAGCTCGTCCAGCCTTGCCTGGGCTTCGTCCAGCTCATCCTGCTTGTCCGCAATGAGGACAGTGTAGGCGGCGATCTGGTCAGCCATGTTGTCGATCTGCTCATAGAGCATGGAGATCTGCTGCTCCAGCAGGGAACGCTGCTGGGCCATTTCTTTCATTTCCGTCTGGTTTTGCTTTTTCTTCTTTTCCAGCTCGTTGATCTGCTTTTGCAGCTCCTCGTTTTTCTTTTCCAGCTCATTGATCTGGTTCTTGATTTCGCTGGAGGAAGCGGCCTTTGCGCTCACCGGCAGGCAGCTGAGGATCAGGGTCAATATCATGATGCCAGCCATGATCCCTGAGATCAAGGATACCCAAAATTTCTTATTTTTCATCGTTGTCACCTATTCTATGGTCAAAAATCAAACATCCATAAACTTCCGAATGGAAGTCCAGCTGCCCACGATACCCACGAACAGTCCCGCTGCTAAGAAGGTGCTGATCATCGGGACCAGCAATTCCTCGAAAGGCACAAAGTTCAGCAAATTCAAGGTATCCACCACGCTTAACCGCTCCAGCAGCGTGTTATACAGCAGCCATTCCAGTCCGAATGCGGCACCTGCGCCCACAATGCCCAGGGTGAAACCCTCGATCACATAGGGCAGGCGGATGAAGCCATTGGTAGCGCCCACCATCTTCATAATGGCGATCTCATCCCGCCGGTCATACATGGCAAGCTTAACGGTGTTGGAGATGATGAGCAGGCTCACCACCAGCAGCACAGAGATCACCGCAACGGAGGCCACATGGAGCACATCCTGCAAGGTGGAGAAGCCCTCCGCCATTTCAAAGGAAGCGGAGATCTTCACGACCCCCTGGATCTGCTCGATCTGGGTCACGGTCTTTTCCATATCGTGGTTATCTTCCAGCACCACCACGATCCGGTGGCGAAAATCCTCGGGATACAGACCACTGAAAGCGGCATCGCCCTGGTGGTCGGCAATGAACTCTTCCAGTGCCTCTTCCCGGGATTTGAAGGTGGCGCTGCTGATGTTATCCAGCCGCCGGATCACCGTTTCGATGCTCCTGGCTTCCGCCTCCTCCATACTCTCGTCAATGTAGACCAGGATCTCATTGGTTTTGTTCAGATCCTCTACGATGATATTCAGGTTGTAAGTCAGGCAGGTGAAGCTGCCCACGATCAACAGGCAGGCCACCGTCACGCAGATGGCGGCAAAGGACATAAAGCCGTGGAGGAAAATGCCCCGGATGCCCTCTTTGATCAAATATCCGATATTATTGATTCTCATAGCTAAAATACCCATCCATTCCGTCGTGGATCACACGGCCATCATCAATGGAGATGACCCGCTTGGGGAAACGCTCCACCAAGTCTTTTGCATGGGTCACCACCAGCATGGTGGTTCCCAGATTGTTGATTTCCATCAAAAGGCTCATGATCTCAAGAGACCGTGCCGGGTCCAGGTTACCGGTGGGCTCGTCCGCAATGATGGTAGAGGGATTGTTCACCAGCGCCCGGGCAATGGCAAGACGCTGCTGCTCACCGCCGGAAAGTTCGCCGGGGTGGCGGCGGCTCTTGGTATCCAGCCCCACCAGATTCAAAACATAGGGTACCCGTTCCCGGATCTCCCGCTCCCGGGCGCCAATGGCCCGCATGACAAAGGCGGCATTTTCATACACCGTTTTGTTGGGGATCAGGCGGAAATCCTGAAAGATCGTGCCCACGGTGCGGCGCATATAGGGGATCTCCCGCTTGCGTATCCGCTCCAAAGAATAGCCGTTGACATGAACGGCACCGGAGGTGGGCCTCAGTTCTCCGGTGATCAATTTGATAATGGTGGACTTGCCGGAGCCGGACGGGCCCACCAGAAAAGCAAATTCTCCATCCTCGATCTGCATGGTCACGCCCTTCAGGGCCTGGGTGCCAACAGAGTAGGATTTTACGACATCAGTAAATTCAATCATGGCGCACTTTCTCCAATAGTAATGTAACCAAATTGTAACACATTGCAGGTGTTATGTCAATGCGACAAAACTGCTTTTTTCGTCATTTCCAAATTGTTTACAATTAAAAAATCCTGCCGTTTTCACGGCAGGATCAAGTATCTTTTCTCAACGCATATCCCGGGAGGACAGGTACTTGCGGACCATCAGCGCCACCTTGAAAATAATGGCGTGATCGAACTGGCGCAGGTCCAGACCGGTGAGCTTTTTGATCTTCTCCAGGCGGTACACCAGCGTGTTGCGGTGGACGAAGAGCTTCCGGGAAGTCTCGGAAACGTTCAGGTTGTTCTCGAAGAACTTGTTGATGGTGAACAGTGTTTCCTGATCCAGAGAATCGATGGAATTCTTCTTGAACACCTCGGACAGGAAGATCTCACACAGCGTCGTGGGCAGCTGATAGATCAGCCGGCCGATACCCAGGTTTTCATAGTTCATGATGCTCTTTTCATTGTCGAACACCTTGCCCACTTCAATGGCAGTCTGTGCTTCCTTGTAAGCATCGGACAGGGAACGCAGATGCTCCGCCACAGTGCCGAAGCCGATGACCGTCTTGACGAACAGTTCGTTCTTCAAGGTCTGCTCCATGGTCTGCGCCAGCTTTTCCAGGTCTTCCATGGTGGTATTGCGGGTGATCTGCTTGACCACAGCCACATCCGCCTCGTTGATGCTCAAAACGAAGTCCTGGGCCTTATCCGGGAACAGGCCGCTGAGCACATCCACTGTTGCCACATCGGTGTGGCCCACCTGCCGGACCAGGAACACTGCCCGGGGTGCTTCCGCAACCAGATGCAACTCCTTGGCACGGATGTAGATATCACCGGACAGGATATTGTCCATGATGATATTCTTGATGAAGGTACCCCGGTCATGCTTCTCCTCATAGAAGGTCTTGGCATCGTTCAGGGCGATGTACGCCATGTGGCAGCAGCTCTTGGCTACCTCGTCCGCGCCGGTACAGAACACGGCATACTCAAACACGCCGGATGCGCTGAAGATGGGCTTGAAGCACTTCTGCCCCACCAGGATCACGCCCTCTGCGGCAGATGCCTTCACCGCCGCCTCCGACCAGCGTTCGCCCAGGAGCGCAGTATCGGTGCAGGAGATCACGCTGCCCTCCGCATCCACCACGCCAAAAACACGATCAGAAATATCCTTTAATTGAACGATCACACTCTGAAAAACACTGTTGGACATTTTCCAGACCTCCTTAGAAATTTGCACGAATGCGCTTTTCACAAAATTGCACTAGTATTGTACATTACTTTTGCACATTTTGCAAGTACAATTTGACATATTATTGCAAATAAAGGTCTTCTTTTTGTCGGTATTTACCCAAGTGGTTGAAATCGCCCCCGAAAACCGCGGGTAAAATAGCCAAATGATTTTTTACGAAAGATAATCGTTTTTCCGTCACGGATAATGCCGTTTCAGCACAATTCGTCCAATTGCGCTATCTCCGCCGTTGTCAGCTCCCGGACCTGCCCCCGGGGCAGATCTGCCAGGGTAAGGTACCCCTCCTGCCGCCGTTCCAGATAGAGAACAGTCATATTCCGGGATGCCATCATCCGGCGCACCTGGTGATATTTCCCCTCGCAGACCGTGATCAGGCTTTCTCCTGCCCCCAGCGATTCCAGCTTCGCCGGAAGGCACTGTGTCCCATCCCGCAAGGTCAGCCCCTGGTGAAAAGCCGCCACATCCGCCTCTGTTGCCGTGCCCTCATGCCAGGCATAGTAGATTTTTGCCACTTCCTTTTTGGGGGAGATCAGCCGGTGCAGCAGGTCGCCGTCATTGGTAAACAGCAGCAGCCCTTCCGTTGCCTTGTCCAGTCTGCCCACGGGCCTTAAGTCCATGGCCCGCAGAGACGGGGGCAGCAGCTCCATCACGGTGCGCTCCGTCTTGTCCTCCGTTGCGGTGACGAAGCCCGCCGGTTTATTGAGCATCGCCACGATCCGGCGGTAGCCCCCCAGCCGCTCCCCGTCCAGGCACACTTCCTGGACAGCGGGGTCGATCTTCCGGCCGTTGTCCCGTTCCACGGAACCGTCCACCGTCACCCGCCCGCCTTTCAGCAGGAGTTTCACCTGACTGCGGGTACCAACACCGCTGTCGCATAAGAATTTATCCAATCGTTCCATGTTTCCTCCGTTCTAACCTCGTCCACCCCGGAATAGGCTGTAATGCCAATTCAAGTTTGGAGGGATTTCAATGCTGGTAATGACTGCAAAAGTCGATAAGAAAAAGATACTCATGGTGGTTTTTGCCGTGGTCGTCCTGGTGGCGGGGCTTGTGATGCTGTTCGGCGGCAAGGACAGCCAACCCACCGTCTCCACCGGGATCACCAACAACGATGCCCGGGTGGCGTTCCTGAAAGAGTTCGGCTGGGATGTGACTACCTCGCCCACAGAATCCGGTCAGGTGCGCATCCCCACCGGCTTCAACGAGGTCTTCGACCGCTACAACGAGCTGCAAAAGAGCCAGGGGTATGACCTTTCCGCCTATGCGGGAAAAACTGTCATGCGCTATGTGTACCAGGTGAATAATTACCCCGGTGCCACGGAAGCGGTCTACGCAACGCTTCTGATCTACAAAAACCAGGTCATCGGCGGGGACGTGACCAACACCTCCGCCAAGGGCAGCATCCGCAGCTTCAAAATGCCTGCGGCCCCTTCGGAAACGCAGCCCGCCACGGACCCCACTTCTTCCACCTGATATTACCAATCCTATCACAAAAGCCGCCCCTTGACAAGCGGCAGAGCCGGTGCTATACTGAAGAAAATCCATAAAAGTTCTTCAGGGCAGGGTGAAATTCCCGACCGGCGGTAAAGTCCGCGAGCGCATGGCGCTGAATCGGTGCAACTCCGATACCGACAGTAAAGTCTGGATGGAAGAAGAAACGCGGATACGATCTTTGTATCAAGTCTTACGCCCTGAGTGTTTCACTCAGGGCGTTTTTTACGGAAGGTGGTTCACATGAGTCAATTATTGAAGCAATTGCTGGAAAACATCAGTTTTGTATTGGTGAGCGTGCTCATCACCGTGGTACTGGCGCTGGCAGCCCGGCTTGCGGAGCGCTTTTTTGCCCCCAAGCGTGCCGTCACCACCGCCCGGCGGGTAAGCATCATCGGCATCTGCGCTGCTATTGCGGCGGTGCTGCACATTTTGGATTTCCCCCTGCTGTTTTTAGCCCCGGAATTTTACAAGCTGGATTTTTCGGAGCTGCCTGTTCTGCTGGCCGGCTTCTACCTTGGCCCCAGCGCCGCCGTCGCCTGTGAGGGCGTGAAGATCATTTTGAAGCTGCTGCTCAAGGGCACTTCCACCGCATTTGTGGGAGATTTCGCCAACTTTGTGGTGGGCTGCTCCTTCGTGCTCCCCGCCGCCATCTGGTATCACGCCCACAAGGGCAAAAACAATGCCGTTCTGGGACTGACCCTGGGCACCCTCTCCATGACTGTTTTCGGCACGGCCTTCAACGCCTTTTATCTGCTGCCCAAATTCTCCCAGCTGTTTGGTCTTCCCATGGAAACCATCATCGCCATGGGCAACGCCATCTGGGGCGGTGTTACAGACATCACCACCTTTGTCATCCTGTGCGTTGCGCCGCTGAATGTGGTCAAGGGCGTCAGCGTGTCGGTTTTGACCATGCTGCTGTACAAGCGGGTCGCCCGCCCCCTGTTCGGCATCCACCACTAAGAAAACCCGCCTGCGGATGCAGGCGGGTTC
>CAZVAB010000065.1:0-7857 GCA_964625045.1 uncultured Oscillospiraceae bacterium
GTTCCTTGAACAGTTAACTATTAAAATTGTCCTTGACTTTGGGTACACTTCACCTGCCTTTCGGTTTTGTATGAGCAACTCTACTGTAACACAGGTCGCCCCTATTCACTATTCTTTTTTTCTTATTTGTCACACATCATTGTAATACCTACAGGAGTTTATGCCGGTTATGTGAAAATAAACTTGCATTTTTCATTGGAATATGGTAAAATAGCACGGTCATATAGAAAAGCTACGATTGGGCTGCCTTGTATTGGTTTGCGTATTCAGCGAGAGCGGGATGGTGAGAGCCGCTTGCGTGCAATATTCGGCCTTCTCCCAGGAGCCGCCGCCTGAAAAACGCAGTAGGGTGTGCCGGGTGATCCCGTTACAGGTCTGTGGCGTGTTTGCGCCGAATAAGCTGCGCTTCCTTGGAAGCGAATTGCGGGTGGTACCGCGGAAGGAATGTCCTTTCGTCCCGATGTTTGGGATGAAGGGGCTTTATTTTTTATAAAAAACCTTTTAGGAGGAATTTTCATTATGAAGGAACAATTGCAACAGATCCGGCAGCAGGCTCTGGCTGCGCTGGATGCTGCCGAGACACCTGCCGCTCTGGAAGAGCTGCGTGTGCGGCTTTTGGGAAAGAAGGGTGAACTGACCGCTGTGCTGAAGCAGATGGGCAAGCTCTCCCCCGAGGAGCGGCCTGTGATGGGTCAGATTGCCAACGCCGTCCGTGCGGACATTGAGGCAAAGCTGGAACAGTGCAAAGCTGCCATCGGTGCCGCTGTCCTGGAAAAGAAGCTGGAAGCCGAAGCCATCGACGTGACCATTCCCGGCGATACGGTCTCTTTAGGCCATGAGCACCCCATGAATCAGGTGCTGCAGCAGATCAAGGATCTGTTTGTGGGCATGGGCTACACCATCGTGGACGGCCCCGAAGTGGAGCTTTCTGAGTACAACTTTACCAAGCTGAACACCGAAGAAGGCCACCCCGCCCGGGACCGGAGCGACACCTTCTACTTCACTGACGATGACTCCGTGCTGCTGCGCACCCAGACCAGCTCCATGCAGGTGCGGGTGATGGAGAACAAGAAGCCCCCCATCTGCATCCTGGCCCCCGGCCGTGTGTACCGCAAGGATGAGGCGGATGCCACCCACTCCCCCATGTTCCATCAGATCGAAGGTCTGGTGGTTGCGGAGAAGATCACCATGGGCAACCTGAAGGGCGCACTGGTGACCCTAATGAAGCAGATCTACGGTCAGGATGCCGTGATGCGCTTCCGTCCCCACCACTTCCCCTTCACCGAGCCCAGCTGCGAAATGGATATGCAGTGCCACAAGTGCCACGGCACCGGCGAAGTGGACGGTCAGGTGTGCTCCACCTGCCACGGTGAAGGCTGGATCGAGCTGTTGGGTGCCGGTATGGTCCACCCTAAGGTTTTGGAAGGCTGCGGCATCGATCCCGAAAAGTACTCCGGCTTTGCCTTCGGCATGGGTCTGGAGCGTATGGCCATGGGCCGGCTGAAGATCAACGACCTGCGTCTGATCTTCGACAACGACATTCGATTCCTGAATCAGTTCTAAGGAGGGAACAGTCATGCAACTCAACAGAAAATGGATCAATGAGGAGTTCGTGGATCTGTCCCACATCTCCGATAAAGAATATGTAGAAACCATGACCATCTTCGGTCAGAAGGTGGAGACCTGGGAGCGGATGGACACCCAGATCAAGAACGTGGTGGTGGGCAAGGTCCTGGAGATCACCCGTCACGAAAATTCCGACCACATGTGGGTCTGCCAGATCGACGACGGCTCCGGTGAGACCGTGCAGATCGTCACCGGTGCCCAGAATGTGAAAGTGGGTGATCTGGTCCCCGTGGCACGGCACAATTCCTGGCTTCCCGGCGGTGTACACATCACCAAGGGCAAGCTCCGGGGTGTCAAGTCCAACGGTATGCTCTGCGGCCTGGAAGAACTGGGCCTGACTGTCAACGATTTCCCCTACGCCATTGAGGACGGCATCTTCATCATTGAGGAAGACTGCCAGGTGGGCGACGATATCAACACCGTCATCGGCAACGACGACACCATCGTGGACTTTGAGATCACCAACAACCGGCCCGACTGCTACTCCATCATCGGCCTTGCCCGGGAATCCGCTGCTGCTTTTGGTCTGCCCATGCATCACCACGAGCCCGTGGTCCACGGCAGCGATGCCGGCTCCATCTACGAGAAGCTGGATGTGGAGGTCCCCGCCACCGAGCTGTGCAACCGTTACACTTCCCGGATGGTCACCAACGTGAAGATCGGCCCCTCCCCCAAGTGGATGCGCAGCCGCCTGCGTGCCAACGGCGTGCGCCCCATCAACAACATCGTGGACATCACCAACTATGTGATGCTGGAATACGGTCAGCCCATGCACGCCTTTGACTACCGCTATGTGTCTTCCGGTAAGATCGTGGTGCGGGAAGCCCAGGACGGCGAGACCCTGACCACCCTGGACGGCAATGTGCGTACCCTCAAGGCCGGTATGCTGGTCATTGCCGACGACGAGCGGGCTATCGGCCTTGCCGGTATCATGGGCGGCGAAAACTCCGAGATCGTGGACGATACCACCACCGTGGTCTTCGAGTCAGCCAACTTCAACGGCACTTCCATCCGCCAGACTGCGCTGGCGCTGGGTATGCGCACCGATGCTTCCGGCAAGTTTGAGAAGAACATCGACCCCATGATGACCCTGCCCGCTGTGGAGCGTGCCTGCGAACTGGTGGAAATGCTGGGCTGCGGCGATGTGCTGGACGGCACCATCGATGTACTGAACTACGTTCCCGAAGCCAAGACCGTGAAGCTGGAGCCCGAAAAGATCAACGATCTCCTGGGCACCGATATTTCCCGGGAAGATATGGTCCGTTACCTGAACCGTCTGGAGATCCAGGTGGACGGCGATGACATTCTGGTTCCCTCCTTCCGCCCCGACCTGAACCACATGGCGGACATTGCGGAGGAAGTGGGCCGTTCCTACGGTTACAACGAGATCCCCACCACCGACCTAAAAATGGCCTGCCAGGGCGGTTACTCCCCCATGATGCTTCTGGAAAGCAAGGCAGGTTCCCTGTGCCGGAGCCTGGGTTACAGTGAGATCATCACCTATTCCTTCGTCTCCCCCACCATTTTCGACCAGATCCGTCTGCCCCAGGACTCTGAGCTGCGCAACGCGCTGAAGATCCAGAACCCTCTGGGTGAGGACACTTCCATCATGCGTACCATTGCTCTGCCCTCCATGCTGGATATTCTGGCCCGGAACAACGCCTACCACAACAAGTCCGTCAAGCTCTACGAAATGGCCAAGATCTATCTGCCCCAGGCAGGTGAAGTCCTGCCCCGGGAGCCCAAGATGCTGGTGCTGGGCACTTACGGTGCCAACGAGACCTTCTTCTCCCTGAAGGGTGAAGTGGAGGCCATCTTTGCAGGTCTTCGGATCAAGAAGGCCACCTACACCGCCGAAAAGCACAACCCCACCTTCCACCCCGGCCGCTGCGCCAAGGTGAGCGTGGACGGCGTGGATGTTGGCTACATGGGCCAGATCCATCCGCTGGTTGCCCAGAACTACGGCATTGACGGCGAAGTGTACTGCGCCGAACTGAACTTCACTGCCCTATTCGACCTGCGCCTGCCGGATGCCACCTACACCGCTCTGCCCAAGTACCCCACTGTCAACCGTGACCTGTCCGTACTGTGTGACGAAAGCGTCACCGTTGCACAGGCCGAGGATGTGATCACCGCTTCCGCCGGCAAGCTGCTGCGGGATGTGAAGCTGTTCGACATCTACCGGGGCACCGGCGTTCCCGAGGGCAAGAAGAGCATGGCCTTCTCCCTGTCCCTGCGGGCTGATGACCGGACCTTGACGGATGCTGACTCCGAGGGTGTGATGAGCAAGGTCTTTGCAGCTCTGGCTGAAAAGCTCAACGCCCAGCAGCGTTAAAACATCTGTTCACAAAAAATTTTCTTTCAGGGCTTTACACCCGCCGGATTTTGGGATATAATACCTGTATTAGAAAAAAGGAGGCCGACTATCATGACCGACCAAAGTACTGTTAAGTTCACCGTTCCCAGTGACGACAAGGAGAATATGCGCCGGATCCTGCGCAATGTGTTTGATGCGCTGCAGGAAAAGGGCTACAACCCCGTCAATCAGATCGTTGGCTACCTGCTGACAGAAGATCCCACCTATATCACCAACTACAACAGCGCCCGGAGCATGATCTGCAAGCTGGACCGGGACGAGCTGCTGCAGGAGCTGGTACGGCAGTACCTGGCTTAACACATCTTCCGCCAAGAGGCTTTTGCCACGGCAAAGGCCTCTTGTTTTTCAACAGAATAACTTCATAATTATTTCCCTTTCGATGCTGATTAGGCGGAAACCCACTACCTTTAGGTGGTGGGAGGAGCCTTGTAAGTTTTGTAAATCAGCCTTGGTTTTCGATATATCTTTGTATGGTTGCTGTTGAAACTTCTCCAATACTACAAGCAAAGTATCCATCCGACCACAGTATTCTTTTCTTCCGATAGTGCACAGAAAGATAAGAGCTGTATTTTTCCAAAGTTAGTATGTTGTGTTATCCATATTTAACCTTAAAATTATTGCTCTTCACCATCTTTTATGGTATAATATTATAGTGAAATTTCGGAGAAAGGAGTACATACATGGAACAGATCACCGTAACTGCCAAAGTCCAAATTGCTGCATCTGAGACAGACAAAGTTCTGCTTGATAAAACAATGTCAGCTTATCGTAATGCCTGCAATTATATTTCTGAGTATGTATTCCATACACATGACTTGCGGCAGTTTTCTCTCAACAAGGCTTTGTACGCTACCCTTCGTGAACAGTTTGGCCTGAAATCTCAAATGGCCCAGTCTGTACTGAAAACGGTTATTGCAAGGTACAGAACCATTCTGAAGAATCAGGGTAAGTGGATCAGACCTTCTTTTGCAAAGCCACAGTACGATTTGGTCTGGAATAGGGATTATTCTCTTACAGAGAACCACTTTTCTGTAAATACACTGGATGGCCGGATTAGACTTCAGTATTTCGATAAAGGAATGTTCAAATACTTTGATCATGAGATCTATAAGTTTGGCACAGCCAAGCTCACAAAAAAGCATGGAAAGTATTTTTTACATATCCCAGTAACCTATGATGTTGAAGAAAGCGAACTTTCGGACATCTGTAATGTCGTAGGTGTAGACAGAGGCATTAACTTTGTTGTTGCAACTTATGACAGTGATCGCAAATCTGGATTTGTTAGCGGCAAATCTATCAAGCAGAAGCGTGCTAACTATTCCAAACTTCGCAAAGAACTCCAAATGCGTCAGACAGCATCTGCAAGACGAAGACTCAAAGCGATCGGTCAACGAGAAAACCGTTGGATGCAGGATGTTAACCATCAGGTATCGAAGGCACTCGTTGAGTCAAACCCGAAGCACACACTCTTTGTATTGGAAGATCTGTCAGGCATTCGTAACGCAACAGAGCGGGTCAAGACAAAAGACCGCTATGTTTCTGTATCCTGGTCATTCTACGACCTTGAGCAGAAACTAATTTACAAGGCAAAGCAAAACCAGTCTTCTGTTATCAAGGTAGACCCTCGTTATACGAGTCAGTGTTGTCCTATATGTGGGCACATCGAAAAGGCCAACCGAAATAAGAAGATACATCTGTTTACTTGTAATCGCTGTGGTTACAAATCTAACGATGATCGCATTGGAGCCATGAATCTGTATCGTATGGGAATCAACTATCTTTTGGATAGTCAAGTACCGCATACAGTTACGGCAGAGTAAACTTTGTCGTAAAGGGTGTAGTCAACCACCCTATGATGTAACGCCACTTTAGGTTATTGCCTATTGGGGTTAAAGGTCGGAGGAGTATTCCGCTATTACGACTAGGCAGTTACAAGCCCATGGCCTAAAGGACATGGGTAGTTGACACTCCCTCCGTCTTACAAAATCCAATCCATGAAGGGCAGCCAAATTCTGGCAATTGTCCTTTAACCGTTGACACTTCGGTTACAAAGTGTTACAATTTCCCTACATTCTGATTAGGAGGTAACCGAAATGGCTGATGAAAGCAAAGTTCTCACCTACAAGGGTCATCCCTTGATGCGCAAGGACAATCTGATCTATTACGGATCCATGGCAGACTCCCACATCATCATGCTCCAGATCCTGGAGACCAAAAAGGTGGGCGACCTGGATGTTGCCACCAAGGTAGCGATCCAGCTGCAGCTGACCGACCCCAACGCCAAGGGTCGTGACCGCATTGTGAAAAAGGGCGAAAAAGACGGACTGTACACTGCTTTGGATTTTGGCTGTGTATGGCTCGAGCGTGCATTGGCAGGCAAATAACATTTCTCGTAAGACGGAGGGCATCGTATGAAGCAAACGCATCGTATCGCCAGCCTTGTGCTGGCGGTTTTTCTTATTCTGACCGTTACCACCCCAGCGGCCCAGGCTGCCAGCCGGGAGAGCAAGACCGGCATTGCCTTTGTCACTGCCAGCGCCCTGCGGTTGCGCAGTGAACCCCGGAACACCAGTTCCACTCTGGACTACGCTTCCCAAAACGAGGTGGTGGTCATTCTGGGTTCCAGCGGTGACTGGTACAAGGTAAACTACAACCTGCGCACCGGGTATATGCACAAAAATTACCTGCACTTCACCCCCCGTGAAAATGCAGAGCTGGGCTACGGTAAGATCAATGGCTCCGGCGTTCGGCTACGCAGCGGCCCCGGCACCGGTTACAAATCCCTGGCAACCACCAGCCAAGGGGAAACCGCTTACATCATCGGCATCAATCATCAATGGTTCAAGGTCATTTACGGTGATCAGATCGGTTACATCCGCAGCGATTACATGGACTTAACCGAGATCCCCTACGAAAATGCCGAATCTCCCAACACGCCCCTGTTCTTTCGGGGCGGCAAATCCACAGGTGTCACCCCCAGCGCCGCCGCGCTGAAGAAAACACCCTCCGCCATTGTCACGACGGCGGTGAAGTACATCGGTACCCCTTATGTCTGGGGCGGCAGCACCCCCGCCGGATTTGATTGCAGCGGATTCGTCCAGTATGTGTTTGCCCGGCATGGCATTTCCCTGCCCCGGGTCAGCAAGGAGCAGTACACCGTTGGCACCTGGGTCGCAAAAGCTGATCTGCAGACCGGAGATCTGGTATTCTTCAATACCAGCGGCAGCGGTGTTTCCCATTTGGGTATTTACATGGGCAACGGTGATTTTATCCACGCATCCTCCAGCAAGGGTGTCGTGATCTCAAGCCTAACAAATTCCTATTGGTCTGCCCGGTACATCGGTGCCCGGCGTATCTTGACATAAAAATCGGGCTGGAAGCGGTCATGCTTCCAGCCCTTCCTCTTTATTTTGGTTCTATGTCAATAGTTGGGGTAGAGGCAAAACAAAAAAAGTCATGGATCGTGTCGGAGCGAGAGCTCCGGCACGATTCTTATGTGTTACAATGAAGTATCCTGTTTCTAAAGTTACGGAAGTTACGCATACCAAAGCAAGTCCTCTTGAGTACTTTGGTTTTGTTGTTGCAGCCCTCAATGAAGCCGTTTGTCCAAGGGACATCCATGGAATTCAATATCTCGTGAAACCAATTACGGTATGCTCTTGTGCAGTCGCTGAATTCCGGCAGATCCATTACCTCAACGGACAGCAGCCAGTTTGCCAGCTTCTGCTTTCCGTCTGTAGAGGACTTTGAGCGGATCACGGACAAGAAATCATTTTTAACACGATAGGCATCGGCAAGTCTCGGAGCGATTTCAAACATGAGGGCAAGCCGACTGGCTTCGTCGTCTGTCAGCT
>CAZVAB010000066.1:0-7698 GCA_964625045.1 uncultured Oscillospiraceae bacterium
ATCTTGCCGTCAGGGGCCAGCACCATGAAGGTGATGCCGTAAATGGTCTCGATACAGGTGGTATAGATGGAGAAATCACCGCCGCCCACCAGCTTGAAGTCCACTTCCACACCGGTGGACTTGCCGATCCAGTTGCGCTGGATCTCCTTGGTGGACTCGGGCCAGTCGATCTCGTTCAGACCGTCCAGCAGCTTTTCCGCAAAGGCGGGCTGGTCAATGACCCACTGCATCATGTTCTTCTTCACCACAGGATAGCCGCCACGCTCGGACTTGCCGTCAATGACCTCGTCATTGGAAAGCACCGTGCCCAGCTCTTCGCACCAGTTTACGGGCATTTCAACCCGCTTGGCATAGCCGGCCTCGTACAGCTTCTTGAAGATCCACTGGGTCCACTTATAGAAATTGGGGTCAGAAGTTGCGATCATCTTCGACCAGTCATAGTCAAAGCCCAGCTCCCGCAGCTGTGCGGAGAAGGTCTTGATGTTCTCCTGGGTAAAACCGTTGGGATGGTTTCCGGTGGAGACGGCATACTGCTCCGCGGGCAGGCCGAAGGAGTCATAGCCCATGGGGTGCAGCACATTGTAACCCTGCATCCGCTTCATGCGGGACATGATATCCGTTGCGGTATAACCTTCTGGATGGCCTGCGTGCAGACCCACGCCGGAAGGGTACGGGAACATATCCAGAACATAGTATTTGGGCTTGGAGAAATCCCACACATCCGTGTGGAACGTGTCATGCTCCTGCCAGTAGCCCTGCCATTTCTTCTCAATGGCGGAATGATCATAATTTGCCACTTTGTTCACCTCAATAATCCACTGTAAACCTGCAATTACAGCACCGCTGGAAAGACTTCCTGCCTGATCTGTAACACACCGTTTGCAGTTTTTAAATTCTTTTTACTCCGGCATCACGATGTCGGACAGGTCGATCACTTCCGCGTCCGCCCACAGCCGTTCCAGATCATAGAACTTCCGGGCTTCCTCGGTAAACACATGGACGACCACGCTGCCAAAATCCAGCAGCTCCCAGGAATTGCCCCGGTGGCCCTCCCGGCCCAGCATGGGTTCGCCCAGAACATCGAAGGTGTACTCGGCATAATCGCACAATGTCTTGACGTGGGTATTGGAAGTGCCGGTGCAGATGATGAAATAATCTGCCAGGCTGGAGACCTTTTCAATCTTCAGCAGCTTGATGTCCATGCCCTTTTTCTCGTCCAGAGCCTTGGTCACCTGTAATGCAACTTCATGTGCAGTTAACATAAATCAAATTCCTTTCTTATTCAGCCAGTCCAGGGCTTCCGCCGATTCCGGCGAGACTTCCCTGCCCTGCTGTTGCAGTAATGCCAGGGTCATTTCCAGCCCCAGCTTCAATGCGGCATCCAGATCGCTGAACGCAAATTCACGCAGCTGCTCCACCCCGGGAAAATCCCGGTTGGGTTCCATATAGTCCGCCACATAGATGATTTTTTCCAGGGTATTCATGTCCGCTTTTCCGGTGGTGTGGTGCCGGATGGCCTCCACCACCGCTTCATTTTCCCCAAACATCCGCTTCGCCACCACAGAGCCCGTCCAGGCGTGGAGGGTCTTGGGATTTTTCCGGGAAAATTCATCCAGCATGATACCATATTCCCCCGCCAAAGTCAATTGCGTGGGGCCGTCAAACACCTTGGTGATGTCATGGAGGAGCCCTGCCCGGCCCGCATCTGTCACGTCCGCGCCCCAGCGCTTGGCAAGCTCCACCGCCGTATCCCGGCAGCCCAGCACATGGGCCACCCGGTTGGGGTTCAAAAGGGCGCAAACCACCTTTTCCAGTTCTTCCATGGGAAGATCCCGGAAATTCCGATCCACACTGCACCGCCCGGTGCTCTGGATATAGGCCGCAAAGGTGGGACTGACGAAACAGCCCCGTGCTTCATTTTCACACATGACTAGCCTCCCCTTTCATCCAAGGTGTTATTTATTTTTGATTATTCCTCGCCCCGGAGCTGACGCTCTCTGGCTTTTTCAATGGCCTGCTGGCGGAAATACTGGTTGCGCTGCTCCCGCACCTGCTTGGCAGCCGCACGGCGGGCACGGATGCCATTACGCACCGGGTCCTTCTTTGCCAAAGGCGTTGCCTTGCGCTTGGCCCGGCCAGTCTGATTGCGCTCTGCCTGGCACTTTTCGCTGAAGCGGTAGATGACGAACTTGGTGCCGATCACCGCCACACCGTCCGCACCGGTGGCCTGGCAGATCTCATCGCTCACTTCCCGGGGGCTCATCATTGCGCCTTCCAGCACCTTGCCCTTGACCAATTCCCGGGCGGTAAGCAGATTTTCCGCTTCCGCAATGACCGCTTCCGTCACACCACTCTTGCCGACCATCAACGTGGTCTCCAACTCCGTGGCCTTGGCCCGAAGCTCCGCTCTTTCTTTACTTGTCAGCATAACCTGCCTCCTTTAATTTCTCATAAAAAACATTCAGTGCCTTTGCCCGGTGGGAGACTTTGTTTTTCTCCTCCGGGGTCAGCTCCGCCGAAGATTTCCCCATGGGCGGATAGTAAAAAATCGGATCATAACCAAAGCCATGCTTGCCCCTGGGCTCCCGGAGCAGTTCCCCATGGAACTCGCCCCTTGCCTGGATCACTTGCCCATCCGGGGTAACGAAGGTGATGACACAAACGAACTTCGCCTGCCGCTGTCCATCGGGCACCTGCTCGGTATTTTTCAGCAGCAGCTGCAATCTGCCCCAATCATCCAGCGTTTCGTCGAAACCATACCGGGCGGAATAGATTCCCGGCTCGCCGTTCAGGGCATCCACCGCAATGCCGGAATCATCCGCCAAAGCGGGCAGCCCGGTGGCTTTCATCACCGCATCAGCTTTCAAAAAGGAATTTTCCTCAAAGGTGGAGCCAGTCTCCTCCACATCCAGATCCAGCCCCAAATCGGACTGCAAAACCAGTTCAACGCCGAATTTCTCGGTGATCTTGCTGATTTCCTCCAATTTATGCTTGTTTTTGCTTGCTAAAACGATCTTCATAGGCAGTTCCTTACAGCAGCGCATCCACAAAATCCCGGGCAACAAAGGGCATCAAGTCATCCGCCTGCTCACCCACGCCGATGAATTTCACCGGGATCTGCAGGGCATCGGACACAGCAATGACGATGCCGCCCTTGGCTGTGCCATCCAGCTTGGTCAGGGCCATGGCGGTGACACCTGCGATCTCCTTGAACTGTTTTGCCTGGATCAGGCCGTTCTGGCCGGTGGTGCCATCCAGCACCAGCAGCACTTCCCGGCTGGCATCCGGCAGCTCCCGCTCCACGATGCGGCTGATCTTATTCAGCTCGTTCATCAAATTCTGCTTGTTGTGCAGCCGGCCCGCCGTGTCGATAAGAATCACATCGGACTTCCGGGACTTGGCGGCCTGGATACCGTCAAAGACCACGGATGCCGGGTCCGCCCCCTCATGCTGGCGAACGATGTCCGCCCCGGTGCGGCCCGCCCAGATCTCCAACTGATCCGCAGCGGCAGCCCGGAAGGTATCGCCTGCCACCAGCATGACCTTTTTGCCCTGGCCCACCAGCTGGTTGGCGATCTTGCCGATGGTGGTGGTCTTGCCAACGCCGTTGACACCGATGACCAACACCACGCTGGGAGTGGTATCCAGCTTCAGCGCCGTATCTCCCACATTGAGCATTTCCACCAAAATCTCTTTCAAGGCAGCTTTTGCTTCCTCGGTGGACTTTAAGTGCTGCTCCTTGATCACCTTGCGCAGGCGATCCGTTGCTTTGGTGGCAGTCTCCACGCCCAGATCCGCCAAGATCAGGCTCTCTTCCAGCTCATCGAAGAAATCGTCATCGATCTCGCTGAAGCCGGAGAACACGCTGCCCAGAGTCTGGTTCAGGGCATCTCTCGTTTTGGCCATACCGGCCTTGATCTTATCAAAAAAACCCATACTATTTCTCCTCGTATCTCAGGGGCAGGCCATCGTAGGTGCCGCCCCTCTGCACGTTCATTATTCCACAATTCCCAGATACTGCTCCATCTGGTTCAGATCCAGCCGCAGCAGCTTACTGACACCCTGTTCCTGCATGGTCACGCCGTAAAGCACATCGGAGGCTTCCATGGTGCCGCGGCGGTGGGTGATGACAATGAACTGGGTCTGCTTGCTCAAATTATGTAAGTAAGAAGCGAAGCGCTCCACATTCCGGTCATCCAGAGCAGCATCGATCTCGTCCATCAGGCAGAACGGCGTGGGCCGCACTTTCAGGATGGCGAAATACAGTGCCGTTGCCACAAACGCTTTTTCGCCGCCGGAGAGCAATGTGATGGTCTTGACCTGCTTTCCGGGAGGCTGCACCCGGATCTCGATGCCGCAGGACAGGGGTTCCTCCGGGTTTTCCAAAATCAGCTGACCGTTGCCGCCGCCGAACATTTCCTCAAAGACCTGACCGAAATAATGGTTGATCTTCTGGAATTCCTCCACAAAGATCACGGTCATTTCCTTGGTGATATCCCGGATGATGCTCTCCAGCTCCCGCTTGGAGGTGAGCACATCATCCCGCTGCTCCGCAAGGTAGGTATAGCGCTCATTGACCCGGGCGTATTCCTCGATGGCACCCAGATTGGGTGTGCCCAGCATGGTGATCTTCCGTTTCAGTTCGGAGATCCGCCGCTGGCCCCCGGTGACAGATTCGATCTGCCCACGGTGCTCCCCGGCGGTGCCGGGTGTCAGGCCGTAGGAGTCCCACAGCTTGTCGATGATCTGCTTTTCCTCCATGGAGGTGGTGATTTTCTTCTGCTCCAACAGCGCACAGGCACGCTCCATGTTCAGGATATCCTTATTCTTCTCCTGCCCCTCCCGCTCACTGCGGGTCTTGGTAGCCTCCGCCTCATTGCGCTGGGCGATCACATCCTGCATGGCCTTGCGCTGCTGGGCCGCTTCTTCGTCATTTTCTCCCTGGCGTTGCTGCAAGGCGGCGATCTCCGTCTCCAACCGGGCTGTTTCCGCCTGGATGGCCCGAATTAGCGCCAGTTTATTCTCCCGGTCGCCCGCCATGGAGTTACGCAGGTTCTTCAAATCCTCCACATGGGAAAGGGCCGTCACCTTCTCCGCTTCCAGCGCCGCCGTGCCGGTGCGCAGCTGGGTCATCTGCTCGGTCATGGCGTTGGTCTTTTCCGCTGTTTCTGTCTGGCTGCCCTCCAAATTGGCGATGGCTGCCCGGGTGGTTGCCAGCTCTGCGGTATATACCTGGCACTTTGCCTGATTGGCGGCGTAACGTTCCCGGTCCAGCTTCTCCCGCTGTTCCAGATTGTCAAGCTCCCGCCGGGCAGAAGATGCCGCTTCCACAATGGCATCCAGCATGATCTCATGCTGTTTTTCCTGACCCTGAAGCCGCAGGACCTGATCCTGGGCTTCCCGCAGCTGATCCCGGGCGGTGTTCAGCTGGAACTCCACCTGATCCGTCTGCCGCTGGGCTTCCTGGAACTCTGCCTCCGTGGCCTGCTTCTGGATCTGCAGCTGCTTTTCCTGGGCCGTCAGCTTTTCCAGTTCATTGGCCCGGGACAAAATGCCCGCTTCTCTGTTCACGCTGCCGCCGGTCATGGAACCGCCGGGGTTCATCACCTGACCGTCCAGCGTGACGATCTTAAAGCGGTTGCGGTACTGATTTGCCATGGCAATGGCCGCATCCATATCCTGCACGATCACCGTGCGGGCCAGCAAATTCTCAACAATGGGTCTGTATTTTTCTTCCGTGCTCACCAGATCCGACGCAACGCCCACAAACCCACGGCACTTTTCCAGTCCTGTTTCGTCCAGGCGTTTGCCACGGATGGTGCGCAGGGGCAGGAAAGTCGCCCGTCCGGCACCGGTGCGCTTCAAATAAGAGATAGCAGCCTTGCCGTCATTTTCAGACTCCACCACGATCTGCTGCATGGCAGCGCCCAGGGCGATCTCGATGGCGATGGCATAGCTGTTTTCCGTGCGGATCAGCCGGGACACCGGGCCGTGGATATTCCGCAGAGAACCACACTGGGCCTCCTGCATCACCAGCTTCACGGATTTATTGTAGCTGTCAAAATCCCGCTCCATGGCCCGGAACACCCGAGCCTTATTGGAAACGGTATCCAATTGGTTGCCCAATTCCCGCAGCTTTTCAGCCAGTTCATCCCGGCGCTTGGCCCGGGTCTGCTGGCGCAGAGAATAGCCGGAAATGGTGTTGTTTGCCGCCGTCACATCCTCCTGCGCCCGGCGCAGCGCCGTGCGGCACCCATCCAGCTGCTGCTGGGCCTGGGTCTGCCGGCTCTCTCCTGCGGCAATATCTTCCCGCAGGCTTTCCATCCGCTGGGCCGTCTGGGCCATGCTCTCTTCCAGACCCCGGATATCCGCTTCCCGGCCCGCAAGTTCAGCGGAAAGGCTCGTCTCCTTACCCCGCAGCTCCAAAAACTGCCGGGTGATGCCCTGTGCATTGACCGTCATGGCAGTCAGCTGCTGCTGCAATTCGTCAATAGTCTGCTTTTTCTGGGCCAATTCCGCTTCAATGCCCGCAATGCGGTCATTTGCCTGCTGGATCTGGGCGACGATGCCGCCGCTGCGGTCTTCCTCGCCCTTTAATTCTTCCTCAATACGGCGGATGTTGCCGTTATTGTTCTCCACATTGCCCCGGAGCACAGCCATCTGGCCCTCCAGCTGCTGATGGGTGGAGTCCAGCATATTCACTTTCAGGCGCACCGTTTCCAGTTCGTCATCCTTCTGCCGCAAAAGTGCCGCCTGCTCCTCCGCCTTGGCATAGAGCTTATCCAGATCCTCATGGGCCTGCTGCAGAACAAAGGATGCGGAGGCGTAATCCTCCTCCGCCTTTTTGGCAGCGGCAGACAGCTTATCCAGGGTGTCCAGCCAAACGGCAACTTCCACGCCCTGCAATTCGTCCTTCAGCTCCAGATATTTTCTGGCCTTTTCCGACTGAACCTTCAGCGGTTCCAGCTGCATTTCCAGTTCCGAGACCTTGTCTCCGATACGCAGCAGGTTATCCTCTGTATGGGCAAGCTTGCGCTCCGTTTCCTCCTTGCGGTGACGGTACTTGGAGATACCGGCAGCTTCCTCAAAGATCTCCCGGCGGTCGCCGCTCTTTAAGGACAATATCTCGTCGATACGGCCCTGACCGATGTTGGAGTAGCCTTCCCGGCCCAGACCCGTATCCATAAACATTTCGTTGATATCCCGCAATCTGGCAGACTGGCGGTTGATGTAATACTCGCTGTCCCCGGAGCGGTAATAGCGGCGGGTCACCATCACCTCGTCTGCGTCATACGGCAGCGCCCGATCCGTATTATCCAGGGTCAGGGTTGCCTCCGCAAAGCCCACTGCCGCCCGCTTCTGGGTGCCGCCGAAGATCACATCCTCCATTTTTGCGCCCCGGAGCGTCTTACTGCTCTGCTCGCCCAAAACCCAGAGGATGGCATCGGAAATATTCGATTTACCGGAACCGTTGGGCCCGACGATGGCAGTAATATCATCGCCAAAACGTATCAACGTCTTGTCTGGGAAGGACTTAAAGCCCTGTACTTCCAAACTCTTTAAATACATATGCTATCTTTCCTTTTAATGGACATAAACGGCTCCTTTCCTCATCGAAAAGGAACCCAACATAATAAATGATTTTATCATAAGTAACCTCATTTTGCAAGTATTATAGTCAAATGCGTTATATCGTCG
>CAZVAB010000067.1:0-7676 GCA_964625045.1 uncultured Oscillospiraceae bacterium
CCCTATTCACTATTCTTTTTTTCTTATTTGTCACACATCATTGTAATACCTACATGCGGATTTTTGTCGAATTTTTTGATTTTTTCTCATTCTGGCCCATCTTCCCCTTGAAAATTGGCGTCCGTTATCGTATAATGTGAAAAAACAGAAAGGATGCGTTTATAATGCAGTATACATACACCACCAAAGGCACCTGCTCCCGGGAGATTCTGTTCGATATCGAGGACGGCAAGGTGAAGAATGTGCAGTTCATCGGCGGCTGCAATGGCAACCTCAAGGGCATCGGCGCTCTGGTCGAGGGTATGCCCGTTGACGAAGTCATTGCCCGTGTAGAGGGCATTACCTGCGGCCCCAAGGCAACCTCCTGCCCTGACCAGCTGGCGCAGGCACTGAAGGCAGCCAAGGACTGATCCATTATAACGTAAATTCCCACATCCAGCCGGATGTGGGAATTTTTATAGCTTGCTGAACAGCTTTTAATTATTGGGAGGATAAAGGGTGGCTTCTGCTATTCCTTCACCGCTGCCAGAATATGCTTGACCAGATCATCCCGTCCGTTTCCTTTTTCGGCGGAGAACGGGATCACAGGACAATCATCCGGCAATTCCAGATCCTCCCGGATGGTTTTCAGGTTGGGTTCCAGCTCGCTCTTTTTCAGCTTGTCCATTTTGTTGGCAACCACCACGAACTTACATCCGCTGTCCAGGAACCACCGGGCCATGGTGATGTCGTTATTCGTTGGCGGATGACGGTAATCCACGATCAGCACACCCAGATCGATGCGGTTTGCCGCGAAGTAATCCTCCATCAGCTTGCCCCAGCTCTCCTTTTCGGACTGGGAGACCTTGGCAAAGCCGTAGCCCGGCAGATCAACCAGATAGCATTTACCATCGATGGTGAAGTAATTCACATGGATGGTCTTGCCAGGCTTATCTCCCACCCGGGCAAAATTCTTGCGCTGCAGCACACGGTTGATCACAGAGGATTTCCCCACATTGGACTTACCCGCAAAGGCGATCTCTGGATAGCGGGTTTTGGGAAAGTCCTTGGGGGATGCCGCGGAAATCAGAAATTCTACTTTTTGAAAATTCATAGCCACCTCACTGCCGGATGTCCGGCCCGCGTCTGTTGTTTTTCTTCTCCTCGGGGATATGCACCCGGGCAGGTGTCTGCTCATGCTTGATTTGATTCAACGCAGTATCCAGCACAGTGTCCACCGTTTCAGCGGTGACAAAATTCAGCCGCTTGCGCACCGTCTGATCAATGTCCTCCAAATCCCGGGCATTGGCCTTGGGAATGATGACCGTATGAATGCCATGGCGCAGTGCCGCCATGGTTTTCTCTTTTAGTCCGCCAATGGGCAGCACCCGGCCACGGATGGATATCTCACCAGTCATGGCAACATCCGCCCGGACAGAGGTTCCGGTCAAGGCAGAAACCATAGCTGTGCAGACGGTCACGCCAGCGGACGGCCCATCCTTAGGCACAGCCCCCTCCGGGAAATGAACATGGATATCCTTGGTTTTGTAGAAATCAGAGGAAACGCCCAGTCGTGCGCAGTTGGCACGGATATAGCTCATGGCTGCATGAACGGATTCCTTCATCACATCGCCCAAATTGCCGGTCAGTTCCAGCTTACCGGAGCCGTCCATCACATTCACTTCCACTTCCAGCACTTCCCCGCCCACACTTGTCCAGGCAAGGCCGGTGACCAGACCGATCTGATCCACGCCCCCCTGCTTTTCAGGCAGGAAACGGCGGGTACCCAGGTATTCCTCCAAATCACTTCCCGTAACGCTGATACGCTTGGGCACTTCCTGCTCCAGCAGCTTCATATCCGCCTTGCGGCAAAGCTGACCGATGCAACGCTCCAAATTCCGCACGCCGGACTCCCGGGTGTAGCAGAAGACGATCTCCCGGATGGCATCCTCCGTCAGCCGAAGCTGGGATTTCTTGATGCCGTGCTTCTCCATCTGCTTGGGGAGCAGATGATTTTTGGCGATCATCAGTTTCTCTTCATCAGTATAAGACCCCAGTTCAATGACCTCCATACGGTCAAGCAAGGGTCTGGGAATGGTATCCAGACTATTGGCGGTAGCAATGAACATCACATCGGACAGATCATAGGGGATCTCCAAATAGTTGTCCCGATAAGTGCTGTTCTGCTCCCCATCCAGCACTTCCAGCAGTGCCGCGCTGGGATCCCCCCGGTAATCAGAGCCCATTTTGTCCACTTCGTCCAGCAAAAGCAGCGCATTGGAGCTGCCCGCCTGGGAAAGGGCCGTCATGATCCGTCCGGGCATGGCACCCACATAGGTCTTTCGATGGCCCCGGATATCCGCTTCATCATGGACACCGCCCAGAGAAAGCCGTGCCATTTTCCGGTTCAGTGCCTTGGCGATGGAATAGGCAATAGAAGTCTTACCCACGCCGGGAGGGCCAACAAGGCAAATGATCTGGGGCGGCATCTGGGGTGCCATCTGGCGCACCGCAATGGTCTCCAATATCCGCTCTTTCACCTTGGAAAGGCCAAAGTGATCCTTCTCCAAAACCTTTCTTGCAGCGGAAACATCCACACGCTCCTTGGTTTTCTTGTTCCATGGCAATTCCAGTACGATATCCAGATAATTACGCAGCACCGCCGCTTCGGAAGATCCAAAGGGCTGCTTACGCAGACGCTCCACATCCTTCAAAAGCTTTTCCTGGCTTTCATCATCCAGCTTCAGCGCCTTGATTTTCTGTTCAAAAGCGGCAAATTCATTTTCATCGGTGTCCCCCAGTTCTTCCCGGATGACCCGCATCTGCTCCCGCAGATAATAATCCCGCTGCTGCTGATCCATGTTGGCCTTGGTCTTTTCCTGGATTTCCACCTCAAGGCGGATCATTTCCGTCTCCTGGCGCAGGAATTTCACAGCCAGTTCCAGACGTTTCACCGGGTTCAACTGTGTCAGGATCTTGACCTTTTCCTTAAAATCAATGGAAGAATTCTGGGCAATGGCATCCGCCACAAAGCCGCAGCTGTCAGATGCCAGCATCCGCAGCTGAATCGCTCCGGCCTGGTACTCACTAAGCTCCACATAGCTGTGATACAGGGTGTTTGCTTCCCGGCGCAGGGCTTTTGCCTGTAAGGTATCCCCCATCTGGGTATCCGGCACGGAAGCCACAACGCCGAAAAGATACGGCTCTGCCTGGGTCAGCTCCTGGATGCGGGCCCGGTAGAGTCCCGCCACCAGCACCCGCACACCGTCACCCTGCCCCCGGAGGATCTGCTTGACTTTGCAAACCGTTCCCATGGAAACAAGATCGCTCAAGGCAGGGTCGTCCTTTGACATATCCCGCTGGGGGATCAGCATCAGGATCTGATCTTTTTTCATGGCTTCATCCAGCGCCATGATGGATTTGGGGCGGCCCACTTCAAAATGGACCGTCTGTTCCGGGAAAACCACAAGGCCCCGGAGCGCTAAAATCGGCATGGTGCCAATATTCAATTTCTCACTCATCGGATTTCTCCTTTCACGGTCATCTAAGTGACCGTTATATCAATCTGCCCACTTTCCATCCAGCCAGGCAATGCGCCGGATCAGCCACTGGCGCAGCAGCTCCACATTGCCCCGGTAATCCTGAGCGGGCGTATGGTATTCATAAGCAGAGTCCGGCTTGCTGACGGACCACCCCGCTTCAGAATAGTTGCTTTCCAGCACCTGGCCCACATGGGTCAAATACCAGTCGATGCGATTCTGGCCCAGCTGGTTGTCCTTGACCAGATGATCCGTAACGGTTTTTACGTCCTTCCAGCGCTGCCGCACCAGACCCATAAAATATTCATCCTGGCACAGCCAGCGGTAAAAGTCCTTACTGTCACACCAAAATCCCTGGGCACTGTCCCCGGAGCCGTCGCCATATCCGCCAGCATTGTTGTACAGCTTGTAAAGCTGCTCCCAATGGGTCGCCGTCAGATTTCCCATGGTAAGATCCAAATCCCAGGGCGGTCCGGCATACAGCACACCGTCTTTGAAATAGTAGCGGGTGGAGTAGTGTCCAAAGTCCACATCCTTGATCACTTCATGGAAAATGTAAAAATCAACAAAGGATGCCACATCGATATACCCCTCATATTGAGTGTGATCCAGGGTGCGGACGGCGCGTTCAATTTTTGTGACTGTTCCTGTGATCTGCTCCAACTGCTCCGCAGTGGGCGTTTCCGGTACATTCAGCTCGAAGCGCATCCCATAGACTGTGGTAATGTATGTAACATCTTCCTCTGTGCGTTCCGTATTGAAGTTCCGTTCAATAAGAAAGTCACCTTTTTCTTCGTCGATATCCACCAGATTCTTTCCAGCATCCACCGGTTCCACTACGGTATACACACCCATGTAAGTCCCATCCAGCCAAAGTCTGCAAAGTCTCGTCTGGGAGGTGTACTGGATACCCAATGCCTGGGCATATTCAAAGCCGATGGTCGGGCGCAGCAGACTCTTATCAAAGGGATCTGCCAGGAAACACCACTTTTTCCCCTCTTCCATCCCGAAAAGGGAGACCTTTTCCGAGAATTTAATGTTATACGACTTCTTCGCCGCCGAAAGGGAGGAATTTCCCCGGTGCTTGATCTTCACCGTTTGCAGAGCAATGTCCCCACCCGGATATTCCACCCGCACCTGGGCCTCGGAATACCCGCTGCTCAAAGGAGTGGAAGTTTGAATGTACACATCGCCGATGAGATATTCCGGCTCCGGTTCTGTTTCGGCCGGTACCGTTTCCTCATCCGTGGGCTGTGTTTCTGACGGAAATGTGGATTCTTCCGTTGGCTCTTGCTGTATGGTCGGCGGGGCGGATGAGCCTATGGTCACATCTGTGGCAGGTTCATACTCTGTTACCACCAGATTTGTCAGGGCATATCCGGCAAAGACAACACAAAGAAGCATCGCCAAGGTAAATGCTGTCACTTTAATCAAGAAACATCCTACTTTCGTGATATCAAAAAAAGGGGGAAAGCTCCCCCCTTTTTCATTATTTCTTTGCAACCGTCCCACGTTTGGGAGCGGCTTTGCCACGGACGATCTCCGGCTGTGCGCCGTTGACACTTTCCGCAGTAATGATGACTTTGCGGATCGTGGGATCCGAGGGGATCTCGTACATGATCTTTGTCATGATGCCCTCCATGATGGCCCGCAGACCTCTGGCACCGATCTCCCGCTCCAACGCCTTTTTCGCCACTTCCTGCAGTGCTTCGGGCTGGATCTCCAACTGCACATCATCCATTTCCAGCAGTGCTTCATACTGCCGGGTCAGTGCGTTCTTGGGTTCATCCAAAATCCGCACCAGATCTTCCTGGGTCAAGCTGCACAGGCAGGTGATCACCGGCATACGTCCCACCAGTTCGGGAATAATACCGAATTTCAAAAGATCATGGGGCTGCACCTGGGCCAACAGCTGGCCCACATCCCGCTTCTGCTTGCTCTGCACATTGGAGCCAAAGCCGATGGCGGACTTATCCGTGCGGCTTTCGATGATCTTATCCAGACCGTCAAAAGCGCCGCCGCAGATAAACAGGATATTGGATGTGTCGATCTGGATCATTTCCTGCTGGGGGTGCTTTCTGCCACCCTGGGGCGGCACACTGGCGACCGTACCTTCCAGGATCTTCAGCAGCGCCTGCTGAACGCCCTCGCCGGAAACATCCCGGGTGATGGAAGTATTTTCGCTCTTGCGGGCGATCTTATCCATCTCATCGATATAGATGATGCCCCGTTCGGCAAGCTCCACATCAAAATCCGCTGCCTGAAGCAGACGAAGCAG
The DNA here is from genome assembly GCA_964625045.1 of uncultured Oscillospiraceae bacterium. Lineage (GTDB taxonomy): Bacteria > Bacillota > Clostridia > Oscillospirales > Oscillospiraceae > Faecousia. Next base: position 5,797 of record CAZVAB010000067.1, read on the forward strand.
GATATTTTCCACATCATCGCCCACATAGCCCGCTTCCGTCAGTGTGGTGGCATCCGCAATGGCAAAGGGAACATCCAGGATCTTGGCCAGGGTCTGGGCAAAGAGGGTCTTGCCGCTGCCCGTGGGGCCAATGAGCAGGATGTTGCTCTTTTGCAGTTCCACATCCGACTTTGTATTGCGGTAAATCCGCTTATAGTGGTTATACACCGCAACAGAAAGGGCAATTTTTGCCTCTTCCTGACCGATGATATAACTGTCCATGAAGGTTTTCATCTCCATGGGGGTGGGCAGCTTTTCAGGCGCTCTCAGCGCGCCATTGGAATCCAGGCGCATTTCCTGCCGCAGCAGATCGCTGCAGGTCTGGACACAATCGCTGCAAATATATACGCCAGGACCGGCGATCAGTCGCTCCACCTGACTCTCCCGCTTTCCGCAGAAGCTGCAACGGATGGACTGTTCCTCATTTCTAGCCATGAGTCCGGTACCGCCTTTCTATAAGGATCAATGATGGGTCAAAACGGTGTCGATCAGGCCAAAAGCCTTGGCCTCTTCCGCCGTCATGAAATTGTCACGCTCACAGGCGGCGGTGACTTCTTCGACGCTCTTGCCGGTGTTATCCGCAAGGATCTTGTTCATCCGCTCCTTGATGGTCTGCAAACGCTTCATGTGGATGGCCATATCCGTGATCTGACCCTGGGTGCCCGCAGAGGGCTGATGGATCATGATTTCGGCATTGGGCAGAGCCATCCGCTTGCCCTTGGTGCCCGCAGACAGCAGGAACGCACCCATGGAAGCCGCCATGCCGACGCAGATGGTCGCCACATCACACTTGATGTACTGCATGGTGTCATAGATCGCCATACCTGCGGTGACGGAGCCACCGGGGCTGTTGATATAAAACTGGATATCCTTGTCCGGGTCCTGGGCCTCCAGGTACAGAAGCTGCGCCACGATCAAAGATGCGGTGGTGTCGTTAACTTCTTCGGACAGGAAAATGATACGGTCGTTGAGCAGCCGGGAGAAGATGTCATAGCTGCGCTCTCCCCGGCTGGTCTGTTCAACAACATAAGGTACTAAACTCATGGTCATTGTCTCCTTTCATGGGTCTGAAACATTCTAACCACGAAATAGGCTCCTTATTCCTGAGCGGGAGCCTCTTCCTTGGCAGCGGGAGCCACTGCAACAGCGGACTCGGTGATGACCTTCACAGCCTTACGGGTCTTCAGGCTTGCGCTGATCTCCTCTGCGGGGACCATGCTCTTGACCTTATCCAGCTCCAGAGAGTACTGGGAAGCCAGAGCTGCGTATTCAGCCTCAACATCCTCATCGGTCACAGTGATGCCTTCCACTTCCACGATCTTCTCCAGGGTCACATTGGCCTTGGCCTGCTTCTCAGCAGCGGGACGGAATGCGTTGCGCATGGTGTTCATGTCGCCGCCCATCATCTTGGCGTACTGCTCCATGGAGTAGCCGCTCATCTGCAGCTGGTAGCCGAAGCGCTCCATCTGGTTGTCCAGCTCGGCCTCGATCAGTGCGTTGGGCATATCAACGGTGGTGTTCTCGGAAGCCTTGTCCACAGCAGCCTGCTCGAAAGCGGAGTCGATCTGCTTCTGGGCATTCTCCAGAGCCTTGGTGCGGATGTCGTTCTTCAGCTCTTCCAGCGTCTCGAACTCGGAAACATCCTTGGCAAACTCATCGTCCTGTGCGGGCACGATGGTGGTGGTGACCTTGTTGCACTTGACATGGAAGACAACCGCCTTGCCAGCCAGACCCTCATGGTAGTTCTCGGGGAAGGTGATGTCGATGTCCTTCTCCTCGCCGGCGCTCATGCCGACGACCTGCTCCTCAAAACCGGGAACAAAAGAGCCGGAGCCCAGCTT
>CAZVAB010000068.1:0-7613 GCA_964625045.1 uncultured Oscillospiraceae bacterium
ATTTCAGAAAATTTTTTGTTTCTCTGTCGCCGATCCCGTCCAGCGCTCTTTCCAGTGCCCACACCTGCTGCAAATGTGCCTCATGACCGAAGCTCACCCGCACGGTGCCCCGTTCCAGTGTCCCGGCGCTTTCGTGGGCCAGGGGTGCGCAGTGAAGACCTGCCCGCACGGCAATGTTTCCTTTTCCCAGCCGCGCCGCCATTTCTTCACAATCCATCCGGGACACGAAGGATACCGTTCCTCCCTGGTTTTCCCCGGAAAACACCTGATATCCACGTTTTTTCAGCATTTTTACACACTGTCTGGCACATTCCTGTTCCCGGCGGCGGATGTTCTCCATCCCCACACGCTGGATATACTCCAGCGAGGCTGCAAGGCCCGCGATCCCCGGCACGTTCAGTGTTCCCGCTTCTGCCCGGTCCGGCAGAAAATCCGGCATATCCTGCCGCCGGGACTCGCTCCCTGTGCCCCCGGCGAGAAACGGTTCCGGCATTCTCCCGCACAACAGCAGTCCCGTTCCCTGGGGGCCGAGCAGTCCCTTGTGTCCAGGCATGGCGATAAATGCCGCTCCCCAGTCCTCCAGAGAAATGGGCAGCACCCCCGCCGATTGAGCCGCATCCACGATAAAGGGCACCTGGTACTTCCGGCACAGAGCCGCCATCTCCTCCACAGGCAGGATATACCCAAACACATTGGAGGTATGGGTAAATACCGCCGCCGCTGGTCCGGTTTTCAGTCCACGCTCAAAATCTTCCAGCGTATCCTCCCAGTCAAAGAGCTTCCGCCCCGCCACCTGCGCCTGGGCACCCAGCAAATGCAGCGGCCGTGTCACGGCGTTGTGCTCGAAACCGGAGATCAGCACCCGCTCCCCCGGGCTGACCAGGGTGCGGATGGCAATGTTCAGCCCATGGGTGCAGTTTTGTGTGAAAACCACATTTTCCGGGGGGCAATGGAACTGCTTTCCCGCCAAATCCCGGCATTGGTACACCGTTTCTCCCGCCTCCATCACCGCCCGGTAGCCCCCACGCCCGGGATTTGCGCAGGTGCGCATTGCCCGCATCATGGCGCTTTCCACCGCCCGGGGCTTTGGGAACGAGGTCGCGCCGTTATCCAGGTAGATCATAGCACCCGCTCCTGCATGGTACCGTCATCCATGATGGCGTAGAGCTTCCCGAAGGGGATCTGCTCCTGTTCCAGAACCTCCACCGCCCTTGGCGCATCCCACCCCCGCAGCCGCAGGCAGTAGCCGCAGCCCCGCTCGCTCAAGCTTCTGGGTGTCCGGTGCAGGCGGCATTCGATATGCGCCCAGTGCAGTGCCCGCTGCCCCCGTTGGGCAAAGGTCACGGACCGAAATGTGATCAGCCATTCATTTTTCATATTCCATCCCTCCCCTGTCAATCTATGCCGCATTTTGGGAAAGGGTGTGCAAAGACCGCCACGGCAATGCCGCAGCGGTCTATTCTCATTCTTCCAGCAGGCAGACGGCGTGACAGGAGATGCCCTCCAGCCGCCCGGTGAAGCCCAGCTTTTCTTCTGTTGTTGCCTTCACATTCACCCGGGACAGAGAAAGTCCCAGGGCGGAGGCAATGTTTTCCATCATTTCCGGGATATAGAGCCCCACCTTGGGCTTTTGTGCGATCAGTGTCACATCCACATTGCTGATCCGATAGCCGGCAGTTTCCACTTTCTGCCCTACGATCCGCAGCAATTCCAGCGAGTCCGCCCCCTTGTACTTGGGGTCAGTGTCCGGGAAATGATAGCCGATATCCCGCAGTCCCGCAGCCCCCAGCAGCGCATCGGAAACCGCATGAAGCAGCACATCCGCATCACTGTGACCCAGCAGTCCCAGATCAAAGGGGATCTTCACGCCGCCCAGGATCAGGTCCCGGCCTTCCACCAGCTTATGCACATCGTAACCGTGTCCAATTCTCATTTCATTTCCTCCAGCAGAAGTTCTGCGATTTTCAGGTCCATGGGTGTCGTCACCTTGATATTGCGCTCGTCACCCTCTACTATCTTTACGGACATTCCCAGCCGCTCTACGGCGGAGCAGTCATCCGTTACTGCCGCTTCATCCTTTTTTGCCTGTGCCAGCGCCCCCACCAACAGATCCAGGTCAAACACCTGGGGGGTCTGTACCGCCTGCAAGGCGCTTCTGTCCGGCGTTGTTTCCACGATTCCGCCTTTTACCACCTTGATGGTGTCCTTCACGGGGATGGCCGGTGCCGCCGCGCCATAGGTGTTGGCTGCCCGCACCGCCCGGTCGATCACCCTGTCGGTGATCAGGGGGCGAGCCCCATCCTGGATGGCTGCCAGGCGCACCTTGTCGGACAGTGCCCCCAGGCCCCGCTCCACGGACTCCTGCCGGCTGCTGCCCCCTTCGATCACGGCACGCACCTTGTCAAATCCGTGGCACAGGTCCGAAATGGGCAGGATCAGATCCTGTCTCGTGACGATCACGATCTCCCGGATGGCATCGCTGTTCTGGAACGCCCGGACGGTGCGCACGATCATCGGCTCCCCTTGCAGGGGTGCCATCACCTTGTCAATGCCCCCCATCCGGGAAGCGTTTCCCGCCGCCACAATGACAGCGCCGCAGTATTTCAGCGGCAGAGCCTTTCTGGCCCCTTTGGTAAACTTTGAAATATCCATCGTCACAGCTCCATGACAAGTTTTTTGAAATATGCGCCCCGGACCATAAAGTTCTTGAACTGGTCAAAGGCTGCGGAAGCCGGGCTCATAAGCACCACGTCCCCGCTCCGGGCCGCCGCTGCGGCAGCGTGAACAGCCGCCGTAAAATTCCCGCAATCCACGATCTCCGGCTTTTCCCCGGGGCAGTTTTCCACCGCCTGGCGGATCAGCGGTCCGGTGGCACCGCCTAAAAACAGCTTTTTCACATGAGCGCAGATCTCCGGGCCTAACACATCATAGGGAATGTGCTTATCATAGCCCCCGGCGATGAGAATGACCTTTTCCGGGAAACTGCGCAAGCCGGCAATGGTGCGGCTGGGGGAAGATGCGATGGAATCGTTATAATACCGTACCCCGTCCTTGATCCGCACCAGCTCGATCCGGTGCTCCACGCCACCAAAGGTACTGGCAACCTTTCGGATGGTCTCATCCGTCACCAGCCCCTCCAGCGCCAGGATCGCCGCCATGTAGTTTTCAATGTTGTGTACGCCGGGGAGCAAAATATCCTTCGTATCCAGCACCGGCTGCCCATTGCGGCAAATAACGCCGCCATGCAGGGACACATCACCGCTGCCCAGCCGGGAGAAACGCCTGGTAATGCCGTTTCCTTCCAACGGAGCTGTCAGTGGGTTATCCCCATTGACCACCAGCACCCCATCCTTCCCCTGGAAGCGGTAGATATTCTGCTTTGCCCAGACATATTCCTCCATATCCTTGTGGATATCCAGATGATTGGGCGCAAGGTTCGTGATCACCGCAACACTGGGACTGTGGGTCATGTCCATCAGCTGGAAGGAGCTAAGCTCCACCACCGCCACATCCGTCTGCTTCATCTGTTTCGTCAGGGGCAGCAGTGGCGTTCCGATGTTGCCCCCCATCCAGACTGTCTTCCCCTCCGCCTTCAGCATTTCCGAAATCAGCGTGGTGGTGGTGGTTTTTCCGTCAGACCCGGTGACAGCGATGATCCGGCAGGGGCAGACCTCAAAAAACGCTTCCATTTCCGATGTGATCTGCGCCCCGCTCTGGCGCAGTGCCTCCACCGCTGGGCTGGCCGGATGCATTCCCGGCGTGCGGAAAGCGATTTCCGCCCTCATGCCCTTGTAAAAACCCTCCCCCAGGAAGAGCTGACAGCCGTGTTTTTCCAGCTCCAGCACTTCCTCGTCCAGTTTTTCTCTGGGGGTGCGGTCGCCACCCAGGACTATGCTACCATGCTCCAGCAGCAGCCGCACCAGCGGACGATTGCTGACACCCAGGCCCAGCACCGCCACACGTCTGCCCCGCAGGTTTTCAAAGTAAGTATCAAAGGATGTGTTCATATTTTCATTTCTCCCATCCGAGTTATCTGTATATAGTATATCCTCTCTGAAAAGAATTTGCAAGATGTTTGACATTTCCCGATCTTTGCTGTACAATATTTCCGCGACCAGGTTGGACAGCCGCGGACGCCAGCCGAAAGGCGGCGGATGAGGAAAGTCCGGGCTTCACAGGGCAAGAATAACGGGTAACGCCCGCCGAGGGTGACCTCAGGACAAGTGCAACAGAGAGATACCGCTTTCCCCTCAAGGGGCGAAGTAAGGGTGAAAAAGTGGGGTAAGAGCCCACTCGGCCCATGGAGACATGGGTTTTACGATGTAAACTCTATTCGGAGCAACACCGTGGAGGGACAAATAGGCCGGCCCGGCCGTCCCGAGGAGGTGGCTGGATCCCGCGAGCAATTGCGGGGCTAGATAGATGGCTGTCAAGACAGAACCCGGCTTATAGACCAGATCGCATAAAAGGGACTGCTGCAAAACGCTTGTTTGGCAGCAGTCCCTTCCGTTTTCATTTAAACTGTTTCTTTTTTTGCCACAAAAATGCCATACAGGTTCGTAGCCACAGCGGCAACATCAAATACCACCGCCGCATAGCTGCGGAAATAGATATCGTGGATCATCCACATGATCTGGCCGAAAATGATGGCTGCCTTAAAGAGCGCAACACTCTTCACATCCATGGCCCAGGTCAGTGAAACCGTCGCCAGCAGAGGCAGCCACTGAATCAGCGAGCCATCTCCCAGCAGGATCGTCAGAACCAGCTGAACCGCAATAAATGCAACCTTCAGCCATTTGGTGCCGCCGTTCTTGGCAAAGATCAAATTTCGGATCATGCTCAAGGCATTGGCAACCGTACCGGATACGGAACCCAGCACCAGCGTGCCCAGACCCATCAGCGCAAACTGACCGCACTGGACATACATGACCCGTTCCTTTTTCTTGATGATACCGGTGGAAACCATAAAAAGGCAGCCCAAAAACGAGAGAATATTGCCGATGATCAGTTGCATATCCGTTCTCCTTCACGAATCCCCTGGGGACGATTTTAATGCCATTATACCTTGCGCCCCTGGGCCTTGTCAAGGAAAAACACCGCCAAATTTGGCGGTGTTTTTCGGTTTATTCTGCTTTTTCTTCCGTTTTTTCGGCAGCCATCAGGCCAGCCACATCGCTGACAGGCAGAGAGAAGGCAAAGGTCTGGGACTTTTTATCCATCTGCTTGTACAGGGCGTTCAAAATCTCGTCCCGGATGGTCTTATCCACCACGATCATCAGCATTTCCTTCTCCGCATGGAGTGTGATGCCGAAGAAAGCGGCCGCTTCCTCCCCCACCACGCCTCTGGCGTTCAAGATTGTGCCACCCCGGGCGCCGCAGCTGCGGGCGACCTCCATGGCCACCTCCGCGAAGCCGGAATTGACGATGGCAATGATCACTTCATGGTTGTTGGTTGTCATGGCTGTTCCCCCCTCATAAATCGGTTGTTGCTTAAGAATTGATAGTTATTCACGCCGATGATGCTGCTCAGCGGCACGGCGAAGGCAATGCCCTTGCCATTTTTGATGGTGGTAAACTTACTTTCCAGACATTTGAGAATGTCCTCCACCAGATCCTCCCGAACAAAGCTGATAATCACAGCCTTGTGGATATTCAGGCCCAGCATATCGATCCACTCACTTTTGGCGGTGCCCTTACCCGGGGTCACCAGCTGGCAATTCACTTCAAACTGGCTCAAAACATCCAGATAAAACTCCGCCTTGGGCCGATCCACGATGGTAAACAGGAGCTTCAGCTTCTTAACGCCGGAACCGTTCACTGCATGATTCATTTCGCTCCTCCTTACATAAAGTTGATGATCTGCTGATCGTCCGCATCCAATATCCGCTTCATTGCACGGCGCTCCTGGAGATGCTCCGAGACCACGGCCTTAAAGCCCAGCAGCTGAATGGCGATCAGCGGTGTCATGGCAACCAGCGCCACCACGCCGAAAGCATCCCGTAGCACCGCATCCGCGCCCTGGATGGCAACGCAAACACCGGTGACAAAGGGCAGAATGAAGCCGGATGTCATGGGGCCGCTGGCAACACCGCCGGAGTCAAAGGCGATGGCCGTATAAACAGGCGGCACAAACAGGGAAAGTCCCAGAGAAATGAAATAGCCGGGGATGATGTAATAGGTCAAGGAGAAATCAAAAATGATCCGCACCACGGACAGGGCAATGGCTGCGCCCACACCGAGGCACAGACCGATCATCAGCGACTTCTTGGAGATAGAGCCACTGGTCACATCTTCCACCTGGGCATTGAGCACGTGGATGGCAGGCTCCGCCAGCACCACCAGAATACCCATAAGCAGTCCGATGCCCACCAGCAGCGCAGGGTGAAGCCGCGCAAGCTGGGTGCCCATTTTAAAGCCGATGGGCATGAAGCCCACATTGACACCAGTCAGGAACATCACAAGTCCCACATAAGTAAAGAGAACACCCACGCCCATCTTCAGCAGCCGCTTCCCGGGCAGCTTCAAAAATGCCACCTGACAGATGCCGAAGAACAGCACGATCATTCCCAATGCCAGCGCCACTTCCTTGGCGGTATGCCCCGCTGTGTGCAGGAAGCTGCCAAGGACATCACTGCTTACTGCGTAATCCGGCACCGTATAGCGAAGCTCGTTGGAGGAAAAAACACCCAACACCAGAACTGCCAGCACCGGGCCAATGGAACACAGTGCCACCATACCGAAGCTGTTCTCCTGGGAACGCCGGTCACCCAGAACGCCGGAAATACCGACGCACAGGGCCATCAAAAACGGTACTGTAATGGGGCCGGTGGTCACACCGCCGGAGTCAAAGGCCAATGGCAGCAAATTCAAATTGTCATTCACCGCCAGCAGCAAGGCAATTGCGAACAACAGCATATAAAACAGCATCAAAAGATCCGACAGCTGCCGCCGGAACACGATACGCAGCACAGCGATCATCAAAAAGAGGCCAACGCCAACGCCCACGGCATAGATCAGCAGCGTCCCATTCATCACGGAGCTGACCTGATTAGCAAGCACCTGCAGATCCGGTTCCGCAATGGTGATCAGCATACCCAGCACAAAACTGGCTCCCAGCAGCAAGCCTAATTTACGCTGCTTGGATAGGCCCGCACCCACATGGCTTCCCATGGGGGTCATGGCAAGATCCGCACCCAGGCTGAACAGCCCCAGACCCAAGATCAGCAGCACCGCACCCACCGAAAATGTGACAAGCTCCGTGCCGGAGATCTCAAACCATGGCAGAACCGCCAGCAGATACACGATCAAGGTGATCGGCAGAGCCGACACCAGCGCCTCTTTGATTTTTTCTCGAAGTTCTCTCAATCTTCATCACCTTTCCCATTAAGTTCATTCTTTTCTGTACTATTGTACCAGAAATGTGTACCTTTGCCAACTAACAAATTATGAATATTTTGAGAATTCTGAACGCAAAAATCCCCCGAGCAAAAGCTCGGGGGATCTGTTACCATTTAGGCTAGGAGATTACTCCAGGATCTCGGTGACAACACCGGAACCGACAGTACGGCCGCCTTCACGGATAGCGAAACGCAGGCCCTTCTCGATAGCGATGG
>CAZVAB010000069.1:0-7566 GCA_964625045.1 uncultured Oscillospiraceae bacterium
CTGGAAGTGCTGAAAAACCTGTAAATACTTGCAGACCCGCTTAAGCGGGTCTGCTTTTTGCGTATATGAGGTTTTTCAGCCACAGAAAGTCTTCCTTTTGTATTACGCCAAATAGGGTCAGCAGGCTGCCAAGCACGGTGAGGGACAGAAATGCCCGGGGAAAGGGCTGCGGTACCAGGGAGCAGATATGGGTACTGACCAATGCGGAGGCGACGGTCAGGGCCGGGATATGCAACCGGGGAGAAAGGTCCGTAATGGTGACAAGCTTTCGGATGCTCAATATAAAGTTTATGGCATGGGTCAGGGTAAAGCTTAGAAAATAGCCGAAAATTCCCCATTTGGGCAGAAAAATGTACAGCAGTACCACATCCATGACATTTGTGAAGATGTTATAGCGTACCGATGCCCGCTGGTGGCCCAAGCCTTTGATCATGGCATCGGTCACCGCATCGCAGTAGAGCATCACTGCCAGGGGAGCAAACCATTTCAGGTACATCCCGGCCGTTTCGCTTTTATAAAACCGCAGGCACAGCTCCGAAGCGGACAGATACAGCACTAGGGAACAAGCGGTGCCAAACAGCAGTGCGACTCGCAAACTCTGTCTTGCCAGATACTGGATGCGCCGCTTGCTTCCTGAAACGTGACACCGGGCAAGTTCCGGGATCAAAAGCTCCGTCAGGCCGAAAAGCAGCCCTGCCGGGAACATTAAAATGGGAAACACCATGCCGCAGACCGTTCCAAACGCCGCCAAAGGGGACTGGACCCCTTGATAAAGCGCCAACCGCTGGGGGACCATCAAATTTTCTACCGTGGAGATCCCAGTGCGCAGATCGTCTGCCAGGGCCAGGGGGATAGCTGTCCGGCACAGTCGATTGGCAATGGGAATGGGGGATGCTGATTCGCCTTTTTCCCGCAGGCGCAGAATGACCAGAGCGGAAAGTGTCAAACAGGCACTGAGTCCGCTGCCCAGGATCACCGCCTGGCAGGATCTTACGGTGTCATGGCCTGCCCAAAAGGTCAGTAGCCCGATGGTACAAAGCATATTGAGCAGTTGCTCCGCAACTTCTACCGCTGCCAGGGTTCCGATGCGGTTGGCACCTGTGAAATAGCCCACCATGACACCGCAAAGGCAGTTCACCGGAAGAAACGCCGCAAAAAGCCGAATGGAGGTAAGGGTATCCGTCCGCTGAACCCAGACTCGCGCAATGTAGGGCGCAAAGTAATAAATGCCCAGAGCAATACAGGTGCTGACGCACACGCTGTACAGCACACAGCCGGACAGCACCCAAACCACCCGCTCCGGGTGCTTACGCCCCAATTCTTCGGCGGTCAGATACATGGTTGCGGTGCGGATGCCGCCCATCCCCGCTACCATTGCCATGGAGCCAACGCTCATCACCAGCTGCAGCAGTCCAATCCCTTCGGCACCGATGCGGCCGGAGAGGTAGACTTGAAAGGAAGTGCCCACAAACCGCAGCAGTAAATTCACCGCAGTCAGGAGCAGCGCACCATAAAAGATCGGCATTTTTCTGGACAAAGAAATCCCCCCTTGTCTGCATCCTATGCGGACAAGGGGGTGTGTTATGCTTGCGGGGCAAACCACTTGCAGTGGACCGCCAGAGGACATTCCCCACATTTGGGATTGCGGGCGGTGCAAATTTCCCGGCCAAAGAGCACCAGCCGGTGACAGAAATTGCTGCTTTCTTCCGGGGGCAGAATGGCACGCAGCTGCTGTTCGCATTTTTCGGGATCTTTGGTGCCGTCGGTCAAACCCAAGCGGCCGCAGATGCGGATGCAGTGGGTATCGCAGACCACGCTGCTGGGCACACCGTAAAGATCACCCAGGAGCAGATTGGCGGTTTTTCGTCCCACACCGGGGATACGCAAAAGCTCTTCCATGGTGCCGGGAACTTTTCCTCCGTAGTCCTTCAGGAGCATTTGGCTGCCCAGAACGATATCCCGTGCCTTGTGCTTGTAAAAGCCGCAGGAGCGGACGTATTCTTCGATATCCGGGATATCGGCACTTGCCATGGCCTCCAGGGTGGGATAGGCAGCGAAGAGTGCCGGGGTAATGAGATTGACCCGGGCATCGGTACACTGGGCGGAAAGCCGCACGGCGATCATCAGCTCATAATCTGTCCGGTAATGCAGGGCGCAAAGGGCATCTGCGTAGCAGTGTTTTAAAATATCAATAATGGATGAAACCTTTTCTTCCAATTGCATCACTCCTTTTCTCCATTTTACCACAGCTTGCGCCAAATGCAAAGATTTTTTTGCACCAAGGTCACGGCACGGCGATATGATGGAGTATTGAGACAGGAGGGATGGGCGTGGAAGTATCCATGGATAAACTGCCGAAGCTGGTACCGGGGGTGGTGACGAAAATCACCTGCAAGGATGCGCTGACGAAGCGTCTAAGGGATTTTGGTTTGGTGCCGGGTACTGTTGTTATGAACCGGTACCGCAGCCCTGATGGGGGGGTGACGGCTTTTGAGTGCAGGGGCGCAGTGCTTGCTCTGCGGACGAAGGATCTGAAAGGGGTGCGGGTCAAATGGGGATGAGGGAAAAGGAAAAGCGGAAGGTGACGGTAGCTCTGGCGGGAAATCCCAATGTGGGCAAAAGCACTCTGTTCAATACCCTGACAGGCTTGCGGCAAAAGACTGGGAACTGGCCGGGAAAGACTGTTGGCATCGCCACAGGGCAGCTGCTCCGGGAGGATATCTGCTTCGAATTTGTGGATTTGCCGGGGACTTACGCCCTGTCCGGGGGCAGTGAGGATGAGCAGATCGCCGCATCCTTTATTACCGGGGGCAGCGCCCAGTGGACAGTGGCTGTGTGTGACGGTGTGGCGCTGGAGCGCAGCCTGATCCTGGCTTTGCAGATCCGCAAACTGACGAAGAACATGATCCTCTGTGTCAACCTTATGGATGAAGCGGAAAAAATGGGTATTTCCATCGATGCAGAGACGTTGTCGGCCCAGATGGGCGTTCCCGTGGTGCTTATGGCGGCGGGGCAGAACAAGGGGATCGAGTCCCTTCTTGAGGAGCTTGCACGGAAACCCAAAGGCGGGGAAACAAGGAAAGAAGCGGATGTGATCGGGGAAGCGGAGCGTATCGCATCTCTTTGCGTTAGCAAGTCTGCTCCAGAGCCGCTTTGGCGGAAAAAGACAGATGAGATATTGGTCAGCCGCCGTTACGGCGTTCCCATCTTGCTGGGGCTGCTGTTTGTCATCGTGTGGATCACAGTTTGGGGTGCCAATATACCCTCCCGGATGTTGGAGATCCTCTTTGACAGAGGATATGCACTTTTAAGCGTACTGTGCGAATCTGCCCCCCGGTGGCTTAAAGGGATGCTGCTGGATGGAGCCTACACCACAGGGGCCCGGGTCATCAGTGTAATGTTGCCGCCAATGGCCATCTTCTTTCCGATGTTTACACTGTTGGAGGATATCGGATATCTGCCCCGGATGGCGTTTTTGCTGGATGGTGGGATGCGCCGCTGCGGCGGGTGCGGCAAGCAGGCGCTGACCATGTGCATGGGGCTTGGGTGCAACGCCGTGGGCGTTACCGGGTGCCGGATCATCGAGTCCCCACGAGAGCGGCTGCTTGCCATTTTGACCAATGCCATGATCCCTTGTAACGGGCGCTTTCCCACCCTGATTTTGCTGGCAGGCTTGCTGTGGACCAGTAGCTCCTCCGCGCTGATGGTTGCTTTCTTCGTGGTGCTTGGTGTTCTTGGAGCCATGGCAAGCTCCGGCATTTTGAGTAAAACAGCGCTGAAGCACCGGGAAAGTACCTTTTTGATGGAGATTCCACCCCTTCGCCGTCCCAGAGCAGCACAGGTGTTGGTGCGCTCACTGCTGGATCGGACTTTGAAAATATCCCTGCGCGCTTTGGCAGTGGCGGCCCCTACAGGGATCGTACTGTGGTGGCTGGCAAATGGTGGGCTGCTGCAACGTATCAGCAGTCATCTCGACCCACTTGGGCAGCTTTTTGGGATGAATGGCGTGATCTTACTGGCATTTGCGCTGGCTCTGCCAGCCAACGAGCTGCTGATCCCGGTGATGCTGATGACATTCAGTGGTGCAGTGACCTTACAAGGTATCGGTGGGGGAGAAGCGGTGCTTCTTGGAAAGGTGTTGACGGCTGAAAATGTTGTCTGCACCATGGTTTTCACCCTGTTCCACTGGCCCTGTGCCACCACCATCATGACCATCTACAAGGAGACACGCAGCTACAAAAAAACAGCGGCGGCAATTGTCTTGCCGACCGCTGTGGGGCTTACACTTTGTTTGATACTACATCTCCTGTTCTACGATCTGGGCGGTTAAGGCGGAGACCTCGTAGGCAATGCGGTCCTCCGTTCCCGCATCCGTCCGCTTGGTGTAGCTGCGGCTTTGCAGCCGCCCTTCAATGCGGATGATATCCCCAGTGTGACACAGGGAGAGCTCCTCTGCGGTGCGCCCCCAGAAGATACAGGGCAGATAATCCGATCTTCTGAACGACCGGGGAACAGCCAGCATGGCATCGCAGATCTCCCGGCCCAGGGGCGTGCGGCGATAGATGGGCTCCTTGCACAGGGGCCCTTCCAAAATCAGGTCATTGCAGCTTGGCCCATCCTCCGCCACGACGGACGACGCAAAAATGAAGATCAGCAGATGCCGGCTGCCGCCGCTTCGGACGTTGTGGGAGCGGATCTGCCCGGTGACGGTGAGCATTTCACCTCCGGAAAGATCCATGTCCAGGAGCACCCGCTCTTCTGCAATCACAGGCAGAATGTCCGATGTGCCGGAGAGTCGGGGGATGTCCAGAAAAAAACGGTAGAAGCGTTTTCCGTGATTTTCGTGGGAAAGGGCTGGTAATTCGGTCAGTTCCCCCCGGACAGTGATTTGATTGACGATATGTTCCATGGTACCACCTCAAGTTCAGATGTATGGAACATCCTATGCGCACAGGGATTGGGGAATGACAAATTAAAAATTATAAATGCGCATGGTTCGCCGTAAGGGTTGGGCTACAGTACCAAATGCTATTCCTGCTTGGCATTGCACAGTTCTTCTGGGCTGACGGCGTAGAGCTTTGCCAGGGCCAGAAGATTGGAAGTGGAGGGCTCTGCCGATCCATTTTCCCACTTGGATACGGCTTGCCGGGAGACATCCAGCTGCTCTGCCACAAATTCCTGGGTCATTTTACACCTTTGGCGATGGGCTTTCAGTGCTTCCGCCAGAGAAACCGGGGAAGTGCCCCTGTGGTCAGCTTTTGCTTCGGTGCGAAGATATTTTCGCAGCGCACGCACCAATAAAAACAGTAGATAGATAAGACCGCCGTAAAGAATGGTGTTTATCAGCACGATGAAGATGGCATTCAGCATAAGGGTAAGAAAATTGTCGGTTGACATTGCAGCAGTTGGCATCATAAGCACTCCCTTTCGTCAGGTAAAAGGATCATAGCAAAAAATGGCGGTTGCATCCAGCAACGATCAGGCAACTTTTGGTTGCGTTAACGCTTTTTCCGTTTTTGCTGCGGCGCCTTGGGAGCGGGTTTCCTTGCAGGGGACATTGCTGCCTTTTTAGCAGGTTTTTTACACATGGGCTTTGAACCGGGCTTTCCCTTGGCGGGAGCTTTCGGGGGTGCGGTATAGCCGCCGCTTCTTGGCGGCACGGCACGGATCAGGCACTTGGGACCGGAACCGATAAGATCCTCCCGGTGTGCTTTGATCAGGGCTTCCTTGACCAGATAGTAATTCTTGGGGTTGCGGTACTGAATCAATGCCCGCTGCATGGCTTTTTCGTGGGGATCGGTGGGTACATAGACCTTGTCCATGGTGCGGGGATCCAGGCCCGTATAGTACATGACTGTGGAGAGGGTGGAGGGAGTGGGATAGAAATCCTGCACCTGCTCCGGGTTGTAGCCCATTTCCCGGATGTACTCTGCCAGCTCCACCGCTTCCTTCATGGAGGAGCCGGGGTGGCTGGACATGAGGTAGGGAACCAGGAACTGGTTCATGCCGTACTGCTTGTTCAGTGCGTAGTATTTGTCAACGAACTGGTTGTAAACGGCGTTCCGGGGTTTGCCCATGCAGGAAAGGACAGCATCGGATACGTGCTCCGGGGCAACTTTCAGCTGACCGGAAATGTGATACTGCACCAGTTCCTTAAAGAAGGTATCCTTTTTGTCCGCCAGCAGGTAGTCAAAACGGATGCCGCTGCGGATAAAGACCTTTTTCACCCCTTCAATTTTCCGAAGCTTGCGCAAAAGGGCCACATAGTCTGAATGGTCGGCTTTCATGTTTTTGCAAGGTGTGGGATACAGGCATTGGCGGCCGCCGCAGGCACCTTTGGCCATCTGCTTTTCGCAGGCGGGGGCACGGAAGTTGGCAGTGGGGCCGCCAACGTCATGAATATAGCCCTTAAAATCCTTTTCTTTGACGATCTTCTCCGCTTCTGCCAGGATTGACTCATGGCTCCGGGACTGGATGATCCGGCCTTGGTGGAAAGTCAAAGCGCAGAAAGAGCAGGCGCCGAAGCAGCCACGGCAGCTGGTGAGGCTGAACTTCACCTCTTCGATGGCGGGCACACCGCCGGCTTTGGTGTAGCTAGGATGCCAGGTGCGCTGATACGGCAGGGCATAGATATCGTCCATTTCCGTTTTGGTCAGGGGCTTCTGGGGCGGGTTCTGCACTACAAATTCCTTCCCGTAAGGCTCTGCCAGCCGCTTGGCGGTAAAGGGGTCACAATTGCCGTACTGGATTTTGAAAGACTCTGCGTAACGGCGCTTGTTGGCTTTCAGTTCCTCAAAGGCCGGCAGCACGATGGTGGGCAGGCTCTCGTCCAGCTCCGTGGCACGGAACACCGTGCCGTCAATATAGGTAATGTCCCGGGCTTCCATGCCGGCGTTCAGGGCATCCGCCAGTTCCACGATGGTTTTTTCGCCCATGCCGTACATGAGAATGTCCGCCTGACTGTCCAGTAAAATAGAGCGCTTCATGCTCTCCGACCAGTAATCGTAATGGCCTAGGCGGCGCAGGGAAGCTTCAATGCCGCCAATGAGGATGGGCACATCCTTGTATACCTGTCGGATCAGGTTGCAGTAAACAATGGTGGCATAGTCCGGGCGCTTGCCCATGACACCGCCGGGGGTAAAGGCATCGGTCTTGCGCCGATGCTTGGTGACAGAATAGTGGTTGACCATGGAGTCCATATTGCCGCCGGAGACCAGAAAACCCAGTCGTGGACGGCCGAATACATCGATGGACTTTGGTTTTTTCCAGTCTGGCTGGGAGATGATGCCAACGGAATAACCGTGGCTCTCCAGCACCCGGCTGATGATGGCGTGGCCAAAGGACGGGTGATCCGCATAAGCGTCACCGATGACATATACAAAATCGCAGCTTTCCCAGCCGCGTTCCAGCATTTCCTGCTTTGTAATGGGAAGAAAGCTCATCTTTCATCCTCCTAAAATAGCTTTTTGAATATTATAGCAGAAAAGTGCGAAAAAGAGAAGAGGAAAATAGTTGGTTAATTATAAAATCAAATTGAACACCTGAACAGAAAAAAATCCATAGTGG
>CAZVAB010000070.1:0-7299 GCA_964625045.1 uncultured Oscillospiraceae bacterium
TAACTTTAGAAGCAGGATACTTCATTGTAACACATAAGAATCGTGCCGGAGCTCTTGCTCCGACACGATCCATGACTTTTTTTATTTTGCCTCTACCCCAACTATTGACATAGAACCAAAAGAAAACCGCCTTACGATCGTAAGACGGTTTATGGAGCGGGTGACGAGGCTCGAACTCGCTACCTCCACCTTGGCAAGGTGGCGCTCTACCGGATGAGCTACACCCGCGGAACAAGGGATATTATAGCAAAAAATCTCAAAATGTCAATACCCCTTTTTCACTTTTTTCAAAAATTTCAGTTTTTTTCTTCCACTGAGTACGCCGAGTAATCCCACACATACCCCTCCATGTCCTCCCGGGTGCGCAGGAGAAAGCCCTGCTCCTGGAAGCAGCGCAGCAGATCCACATGGTAGTACACGCCATCCACCTTCACTGTGTTCCAGATCCGAGGCTCCCCCAGATGTGTGCCGCTGATGGTCTGGCAGTCCAATCCCGCCTCCCGGCAAAGGGCCGCATAGACCACCGCAAAAGCTCTGGTATCGCCCACACCGTAGCGCAGCAGGCTGTAAGTGGGGGTGATGGACGCAGCCATCTGGTAGCTGTCATAGCGGCCCATCAACAGGGTGTATATCTGCGCCAGCTTTTCCTTTTGCGTGCCCTGGGCCTGCCCCAGCAGCGCCGCCGAATCGAACACCGGGCGCACCTGATTTTGCATGGTGCGCAGCGTTGCCCGGCTGGTCTGGTAGGAAAAGCGCAGTTCCACCACCTGCTTTTCTCCCTCCTTGGGGTACAGGTTCACCGTCACTTCCGGCACCTCCATCACCCGCTGGGGGTACAGTGCGGCATGATCCTCCACCAACTGGCTGAAATCCAGTTCCTGGGCGTTTTCCATATACAAGACCACGCCAGCGGTGCAGTTATCCAGCTGCGCCGTTACGATTTCCTGTGCCTGGGAAAGATCTGAAACTTTCTGGATGCTTTCCACCGGGGGTTTGTTCTCCTTGTAGTGGATCTCCAAACCGAAGGCGGTCCGTCCGCCATTGATGCCGATCTCATAATCGATGCGCTCCACAGCATAGGCCGCAATGGGATTTTCCTGAAGCAGCTGCCCAATGGCCTGGGAAAGATCTGTTTTGGCATCATCCTCCGCCGTGTAAGTGACCGAGACCAGACCGCTTTCCGCGCCGCGCTCCACCAAACCGGCCAGAGCTTTATACAGCTGCCCATAACCGTCCACACTGATCACCACATCCGCAGTATTGGCCCCGGGCTGTGTATATGGGACGGTGCTGTGATAGTTCCCGTCCATCCAGCTGCCGCAGCCGCTAAGCAGCAGACAAGCAAGCAGCATCCATGCAAACAGCTTCTTCACTTCGTCCCACATCCTTTCTATAACGCATCCTTGGAATATCTGGTAAAGCCGTCGCCCAGCACCTGATGGGCCTCCTGGACGATGATAAACGCATCGGGATCGATCTCCACCACCATGCGTTTGAGTTCCGCGATCTGCTGGCGCTTCACCGCCGTGAGCACCACTTTGGTCGTTTCCCGGGCATACGCGCCCTCTCCATAAAGGAACGTGGAACCCCGGTGCAGTTCCTTGCCAATGGTTGCCGCCACTTTGTCATGCTCCTTGGTGACGATCAGGGCAACTCTGGAATAATCAAACCGATACAGCACCGCATCCATCACCTGGCCCATGACAAACACAGCAACGCCGCTATACAGGCATTTGGTGATGTCCCCAAATGCCAGGCCCGTCAGGACCACCACAAACAGGTCAAAAGCGGAATTGATGGTGCCGATGGGCACGTGTGCCCACTTGCGCTTGAGCAGCCGTACGATGATATCACTGCCGCCGGTGGTCGCACCGCTGGAAAACACCGTTCCCAGACCCAGACCGCAAAGCACACCGCCATAGAGGGCCGCCAGCAGGGGGTCTACCTGGATTGGCGGAAGCAAAGAAAACAGGTCGATGGCCACGGAACTTGCGACCATACCAAACAGGCTTCCGAACATGAATTTTTTTCCCAGCTTCAAACCGCCGATGGCAAACAGCGGGATGTTGATGAGCATGGTCATGGTGCCCACTGTACCAAATTTCAAAAGGTGCACCACGATCATGGAAAGGCCGGAAAGGCCGCCCACATTCATGTTATTTGGTATCATAAACAGGTTGAAACCCAGGCCAAATATCACACAGCCCACAACGATTTTCCCAAAATAGAGAATGCGTTCCCGAGATTTTTTCATGCTTGCCTCCATCACAGTTCAAAGCTGATCTGTTTCTCCCCAGTATCCTCCGGCTTCAGCAGCGCACCCGCTGCCGGGATGGTCTTGCTGCGGTAACGGCTCTGGTTGACGATGCCGCTCTGCTCCAAAAGTGCCGCCCGGTCAAGCACTGCTTTTTTCTTCAGGGACACTACCGCCACACCTATGGTGTTGCGGGTGGTCTTGGGCAGCAGCTGGGCCGTGGAGAAGATCACCGCCCGGCCGTCACTGGTGTAGGCTGCCATCTGGGCATCCTCGTTCATGGCAAACAGCCCGACCAGCGGGCTCTTATCCGAATAAGCGCCGGTGAGTTTTTTCCGGTTGGTTTTGGTCTCATAGGCGGACAGGGGTACCTTTGCCACCTTGCCGTTTTCAAAGAAGAACAGCACGAAGCCCTTGTAATCCCCGGTCAGCACCACCTGGACCACCTTTTCCTCCGGCTCCATGCCCAGTTTCTGGGGCAGATAGTCGCCCAGCTGGGATGCCTTGCCGTCGTCAAAGTCCGAAAGTCTCGATTTATAGCACTGGAATTTATCCGTAAATACCAGGATCTCCGCCCGGTTGGTGGTCTCCGTGGAGAATTGCAGGCTGTCGCCCTCCTTGAATTTCTGCTCGCCGCTCATCCGCAGGGACTGAGCGGTGATCTTCTTCATGTAGCCCTCTTTGGAGACGAACAGGGTCACAGGATAATCCGGCACCGGCTCCTCCTCTTCCTCCGTTTCCACCTGTTCGGTGCTGTAGAGGATCTCGGTCTTTCTGGGCTTGCCGTACTTTTCAGAGACAGCTTTCAGCTCGGAAATGATCACATCTTGCAGCTTTCTGGCGCTGCCCAGAATATCCCGTAGTTCAGCGATCTCCTTTTCCAGCTCCGAAATAGCCTTGGTCTGCTTCAGAATGTATTCCTTATTGATATTGCGCAGCTTGATCTCCGCCACGAAATTAGCCTGAATCTCATCGATGCCGAAGCCAATCATCAAATTGGGAATGACTTCCGCATCCAGTTCCGTTTCCCGGATGATGGAAATGGCCTTGTCGATATCCAGCAAGATCCGCTCAAGGCCCTTGAGCAGATGCAGCCGGTCTTCCTTTTTCTGGATCTGGAAGAAGATCCGGCGCTTGATGCAATCCGTCCGCCAAGCCGTCCACTCTTCCAAAATCTCTCCCACGCCCATAACTCTGGGCATACCGGCAATGAGGATGTTGAAGTTACAGGGGAAACTGTCCTGCAAAGGGGTCATCCGGTAGAGCTTCTGCATGAGCTTCTCCGGGTCAACGCCCCGCTTCAGATCGATGGTCAGCTTCAAGCCGCCCAGATCTGTCTCGTCACGCATATCGGAGATCTCCTTGATCTTGCCCGCCTTGATCAGCTCCGCCACCTTGTCCATGATAACTTCCGTAGCGGTGGGATAGGGGATCTCGGTGATCTCAATGAGGTTTCCCTCTTTCACATAGCGCCACTTGCCCCGGACCTTGAAGCTGCCCCGTCCGGTGGAATAGATCTCCCGGGTGGTGGCTTCGTCAAAGATCAGCTGACCGCCGGTGGAAAAATCCGGGCCGGGCAGGGTTTCCAGAATGTCATGCTCCGGGTTCTGGATCAGCGCAATGGTGGTATCACAGACTTCTTTCAAGTTAAAAGAGCAGATATTGGATGCCATACCAACGGCAATGCCCTGGTTGGCAGACACCAGCACATTGGGGAATGTGGTGGGCAGCAGTGCCGGCTCTTTCATGGTGCCGTCGTAGTTATCCACCATGTCCACGGTGTCGCAGTCAATGTCCTTGAAAATTTCGGAGGCGAAGCTGTCCAGCTTGGCTTCCGTATAACGGGAAGCGGCATAGGCCATATCCCGGGAATAGACCTTGCCGAAGTTGCCCTTGGAGTCCACAAAGGGGTGCAGCAACGTTTCATTGCCCTTGGCAAGGCGCACCATGGTCTCGTAAATGGCGCTGTCGCCGTGGGGGTTCAGCTTCATGGTCTGGCCCACGATGTTGGCAGACTTGGTGCGGGAGCCTGTCAGCAGGCCCATCTTGTACATGGTGTACAGAAGCTTCCGGTGAGATGGCTTAAAACCGTCGATCTCTGGAATGGCCCGGGAGACGATGACCGACATGGCATAGGGCATATAATTGATCTCCAACGTCTCGGAGATGGGCTGCTCCGTTGTGGAGCCCACCAGGCCCATGATGCCATCGGTATTGATTTTTTTCTTATCCTGTTCAGGTTGTTTCTTCTTTGCCATAGTATTCCTTTCATCAAAGCCCTCCCCTTTGGGGAGGGTGCTCCAGTGCGCACACTGGAGCGGGAGAGGTATTCCAATGTGAAACTTTCTATAACTTGCGCTTTATTATCTTCCGTTATGGTTTCGTCCTGCTGTCTGCTGAAAAAGGAAGGCTTCGTTTTTTACTTCCGATGCGATGAGTCACAGCACCCATTCGGCATTCTCTGCTGAACAGCCATATCAATTGCCTGACAAACACCGGGCAAATTTCGCATTACATCTGTGTTAGAAAAACGAAGAACTTCTATCCCCAACGCATTCATGTATGCTGTCCTTCTTTGGTCATATTTCTGACCTTCTATTTCATAATGCTGTGACCCATCCAGCTCCACTGCAAGCCTTGCCGAAGCGCAGTAAAAATCCAGAATATAATTTCCACAAGTGACCTGCCTGCGAAAACGGCAAGGACAATTCCGTAAATACTCATACCAAAGTTTCCGCTCTTCCTTGGTCATATCTCTTCGTAATCGCTGTGCGCGAGAAGTGAGCTTTCGGTTATGTTCCATAATACCACCTCGCATCGGTGCACTTATGACAATGGCCTTGTGCTGCCCTCTTCCGTCACGGCTGCGCCGTGCCACCTTCCCAAAGGGGAAGGCTTTTTAGGAAATATCCGCCAATTCCAGATATTTCGCGCCGTTTTCTGCGATAAAGTTTTTCCGTTCGTTCAGAGCATCGCCCAGGAGGATGTCAAAATAGTGGCTGGTGCGCTCAGCATCCTCCGGCATGACCTTGATGAGCCGCCGGGTCTCGGGGTTCATGGTGGTCATCCACATCATCTCAGGATCGTTTTCGCCCAGACCTTTGGAGCGCTGGAGCGTCACTTTTTTGCCCTCCAGCTCCTTGAGGATCCGCACCTTTTCCTGCTCATTGTAGGCAAACCAGGTCTTATCCTTGCAGGTGATCTCAAACAGGGGCGACTCCGCAATATACACATAGCCATCCCGGATCAACGTGGGGCACAGCCGGTAGAGCATGGTCAGGATCAGGGTGCGGATTTGGAAACCGTCCACGTCCGCATCGGTGCAGATGACCACCTTGTTCCACCGCAGCTGGGACAGGTCAAAGCTGGAGAGCTCCTTGGCTTTCTTTCCCTGGACTTCCACGCCGCAGCCCAACACCTTCATCAGATCCGTGATGATGGGGCTGGCAAAGATCTTGGTATAATCCGCTTTCAGGCAGTTGAGGATCTTGCCCCGCACGGGCATGATGCCCTGGAACTCCGCATCTCTGGACAGCTTGACGCTTCCCAATGCGGAGTCGCCCTCCACGATGTAAAGCTCCCGTTTCTCCGTATCCCGGCTGCGGCAATCCACAAACTTCTGGACACGGTTGGCGATGTCAATGGAGCCGGAGAGCTTCTTTTTCACATTGGTCTTGGTCTTTTCCGCAGACTCTCTTGCCCGCTTGTTCACCAGTATCTGCTCGGCGGCCCGGTCGGCCTCCTGCTTGTTTTCAATAAACCAGACCTGCAGCTGTTCCTTAAAGAAAGCGGTCATGGCTTCCTGGGTGAACTTGGAGTTGACGGACTTTTTAGTCTGGTTTTCAAAGCAGCCAATGGTGGAGAAGCAGTTCGTGACCATCACCAGGCTATCCTGGATATCCTGGAACAGGATCTTGCTCTCGTTTTTGGTGTACTTGTTATTCTCCCGCAGATACTTGTCAAAAGCTGCGGTGAAGCCGGAGCGCACCGCTTTATCGGGGCTGCCGCCGTATTCCAGCCAGGAGGAGTTGTGGTAATACTCGATATGGTTCAGCTGCTTGCTGAAGCAGAAAGAAGCCGTGATCTTCAGCTTCATTTCCGGGCGGTTTTCTGCATCACGGCCCCGGCGCTCCGTCTCCCAGTATGCGGGCATGGTAAAGACATTATCCCCCACCAGCTCTTCGATATACTGCTTGATGCCGTCGGCGTAACAGAATTCCTCTTCCTCGAACTTTTTGCCCACCTGGTTGCGGAACTTGAAGGTGATGCCCTTGTTCACCACCGCCTGGCGGCGCAGCACGTCCCGGTAGTAGTCCGCCGGAATATTGATATCCGTAAACACCTGCTTATCCGGCTTCCAATGGAAGGTGGAGCCGGTCTTGCGGCCCCGGTCCGTGGGTTCTTTCTTCAAGCCGCCCTTGTTCCGGCCCTTTTCAAAGTGCAGGTCGTAGCGGAATCCATCCCGGCGGATGGTGGCATCAAAGAATTCAGAAGCGTACTGGGTAGCGCAGGAGCCCAGGCCATTAAGACCCAGAGAATACTCGTAGTTCTCGCCGTTTTCGCCGTACTTGCCGCCGGCGTACATTTCGCAGAACACCAGCTCCCAGTTGTAGCGCTTTTCCTTTTCATTATAATCCACAGGGCAGCCCCGTCCAAAGTCCTCCACTTCCACGGAAAGGTCTTCATAGCGGGTAACGATGATGGTATCGCCATGGCCCTCTCTTGCTTCGTCGATGGCGTTGGAGAGGATCTCAAATACTGCGTGCTTGCAGCCCTCCAGATCATCCGAGCCGAAAATGACCGCCGGACGCTTGCGCACCCGCTCTTCGCCCTTCAGCATGGAAATACTGGAGTTGCCGTATTGTTCCTGTTTTTTCGTTGCCATATTATCTACCTGCCATAGTTCTCCATAATAATTCTATTATATTATACGCAATTTTCCATTCAAAGTCAACAACGGGCCGTCTTTTCGTGTCCGTCCCGAAAAGACGAAAAGGGGCTGTTGCAAAATTCGATTTTTGCAGCAGCCCTTTTTGCCGGTTCAC
>CAZVAB010000071.1:0-7189 GCA_964625045.1 uncultured Oscillospiraceae bacterium
CGTACGCACGGTGGTGTGAGAGGTCGGGGCTATTTAGCCCCTCCTACTCGATTATTCGGGTAGAACTTCTGTAATGGTGCCGCCGCCCACAACGGCGTCCCCCTGATAGAGCACCACAGCCTGACCAGGCGTGATGGCCCGCTGGGGTTCGTCAAAGACGACCCGGGAAAATCCGTTTTCCGCCGGATAGACGGTGGCTGGCTGCTCTGTCATCCGGGAGCGGGCCTTTGCCATGACCCGCAGAGGGGCATCCAGTGTGGCGATGGTGTGCCAGTACCAGTTGTTTGCAAGGAGTGAGCGGTGCATTAGAGCTTCGTTGGGGCCGACGGTGACGGTGTTTTTGGTCATGTCCTTGCCGCAGACATACACCGGCGCCCCCATGGCAAGACCCAGGCCCTTACGCTGGCCCAGGGTATAGGCAACAGCCCCCCGGTGCCTGCCCACGATCCGACCGTCCTGGTCGAGAAAATCTCCGCCGGGGTAGTGCTTTCCGGTATAGCGCTCCATGAAGGACAGGTAGTCCCCATCCGGGACGAAGCAGATGTCCTGACTGTCCTTTTTACGGGCGTTGACAAAGCCTTGGGAAGCGGCGATCTCCCGGGCTTCCGGCTTGGTCAGTTCTCCAAGGGGAAAACGAATGTGGGAGAGCTGCTCCTGGGTCAGGCAGTAGAGAAAATAAGTCTGGTCTTTGCTGCTGTCCACCGCCTTGCGCAGAAAATACCGGCCGGAGGAAGGATCTTGGGCAATCCGGGCGTAATGGCCTGTGACCACATAGTCACATTCCAGCTCCGTGGCCCGGCGCAGGAGACGGTCAAATTTCAAATAGCGGTTGCACTCCACACAGGGGTTGGGGGTCAGGCCGCTTTCGTAATCCCGGACGAAGGCATCCATCACATGACAGCGGAAATCTTCTTTGAAGTTAAATACATAAAAGGGGATATCAAGGCGGTGGGCAACGCTCCGGGCATCCTCCACCTGCTCCAGAGAGCAGCAGGTGCTTTCCGGTTCATCTTCCAGCGCTTCAAACAGGCGCATGGTGGCACCCATGCAGGAAAAACCCTCCTGCATGGTCAAATATGCGGCAACGGAACTGTCCACGCCGCCGCTCATGGCGATCAGGGCTTTTTTTTGCTCCATAAAAATGCCTCCCATCTTTCTTTGTGATAAAGTTTACCACAGGGAGCGTGGGAAAGCAACTGATTTTTCAGGGTTGGAGATATTTGGAAAATGTTATGTATATTTCACTTTGAAGATGATATAAGTTTTAATTTATCTAAAAATGGTGATTAAATCTAAACTTTTACGGCGCTATAATGCCGTAAGGACTGTGATTTGTTCATAGAATATATCTTGCAAAAGAGGGCGCTTTCTGGTATAATGAACAAAAACTGTAAGTAAATTGGAGGGAATTTGGCGAATGAAGTTACGGATCATATCTGTGCTGTTGGCAATGGCGCTGTTGGTCTCCTGTTTGCCCTTGTCATTGCAGGCTTTCGCAACCGGGGAAACTTCGGAAACGACGGACACAACGCAGACAACGGACGTTACAGAAGCAACGGAACCGTCCGCAGCATCGGAACCTACAGAGGCAACGGAGCCCACGGAGGTGACGGAACCAACGGAGGCAACGGAGCCTACAGAGGAAACCAAACCTACGGAGGGAACGGACCCATCGGAGACAACAAACCCGGAAGATCCCACCCAGGGAACGGAAGAGGAACAGACCAAGGTCCCGACCAAATCCTCCCAGAAAATGGTGGATATGCTGAAAAAGCTGGAGGGATTTGTGGCCCGGGCCTATTGGGATTATCATCAGTATTCCATTGGTTACGGCACCAAATGCCCGGATGACAAGGTGGAATACTATAAGAAAAACGATATCACTGCAGAGGAAGCGGAAGCACTGCTGTTTCAGGAGCTAGCTACCTTTGAAAAAGCAGTCACGGATTTTGCGATTTCCAAGAATCTGGAATTGAGCCAGAACGAGTATGATGCGCTGGTCTCTTTTTCCTATAACTGTGGCTATGGCTGGACAAAGGAAGTGAAGGGCAATCTTTATAACGCAGTGGTGTCCAGCGATAAGGGCGCAAAGCTGGTGTACAGTATGATGCTCTGGTGTAAAGCGGGCAATGAGTTCGCACTTTTGCCCCGGCGCATTGCGGAGTTGAATATGTTCCTCAACGGCGTTTATGAACCATACAAATACCCGGATAATCTCCGCTATGTTTTTTTGGATGGTGCAGGGGGAACGCTCAGCTATGTGATGCACGGCTTTGATACGGAACGCCCCACGCAGATTTTGACTACCATCTCCGTCTATCCCTCTGGCCCGGATGAGACGGGAAAAACGGTTACATACGAATTTGACGGTTGGTATACGGAGCGGGAAGGCGGCACCAAGGTGGAGCTGCTGGATGAGAACATTCAGATCGGTGAACTGCTCTATGCCCACTGGAAGCTGCCCAGCGGCAAACAGGTGGTGATCCCGGAACCGGAAGACGGCGTACAGCTGAAAGTGACCATCCAGAAAGATGACGTAAGCATCCACAAGGGAAATCAGAAGTTCTACTGTGTCGTGCGCAGCATCAAGAAAGGCGATACGGTGGTGATCTCTGAGATCGCTTCCGTTGGCAGTAAGCTGTGGGGCAAGGTCTATGACGGCTGGATTCGTCTGGATGATGGAAATACCAATTACAGCGACGTGAAGAAAGAGTTGCTGCCCATGAATGGCGTGGTCAAAGGTGATGTGGTCAATGTGCGTTCAGGTGCCGGCACCAGCTACAAAGTGCTGACTAGTGTGAAATTGGGAGATACCCTGTCCATTAAGGATTGGAAATCCGATGGCAGCAAGATGTGGGGCGCTTTTGATGTCCTGATCGGAGAAGAGACGGTCACCGGCTGGATCAGCCTGGAATATGTGTCCTGCGATGCCATGCAGGAAAAGACACTTACCGGTGTGAAGGTGCAGACAGTACCCACCAAGGTCCATTATGTGCAGAAAAATGATGCCCTGGATATCAGCGGTGGTCAGATTTTGCTGACATACAGCGATGACAGTACCAGAATTGTGAATATGACAGCGGAGATGGTCACCGGGTTTGACAATACGGACCTGGGCCAGAAAACGCTGACCGTTTCCTACGGCGATTTTTCGGATACCTTCCAGGTGGAGATCATCAAGGCGACGGTCACATTCCAGTATGCGGATGGTACGGTCATCAGCACCGGACAGTACAGCTACGGGGAGGAAGTGCCCTTGCCTGCGGACCCGGTGAAAGAGGCGGATGAAGATGGCACGTACCGCTTCGTGGGATGGGATGCGGAGGTCGTTCCCTGTACGGGCAACACCGTGTATACAGCGCTGTTTGAGCTGATCCTCATCCCCGGGGATGTGGATAAAAGCGGCACCTTTGATGACCGTGACGCAGTCTATCTGCTGTACCACTATTTCTTCCCCAATGATTATGGTGCCAGCGGGCAGCTGGATATGAACGGTGACGGCACCTTCGATGACCGTGATGCGGTCTATCTGCTGTACCACTATTTCTTCCCGACGGATTATCCGCTGTATTCCGCAGAAAATTGATAGAAAGAGACTAGGTGACGAATATGAAGAAAATCTTATCCGTGATGGTATTGGCGCTGCTGTTGAGCCTGATGATTCTGCCTGTTTTGGCAGAGGGCAAAACTTCTTTGACGGTGACCCCCTCTGTGGGGGAGGTCAATCAGGGCGCAACAGAGGAGATCACCTTCACTGTAAGTGTTTCCGGGGACAAAGGCATCAGAAGCGTGGCCTTTGCGCTGGATTTTGATACCAACGCCTTTGAATTTGTCAGTTGGGAGTTGGATGCTTCCTTTGGCCAGCTGGTGTTCATGAAGGACTTCGATAAGCAAAACTTGAAATTTGTTTCCAGCATGGGCCTGGAAGCAAAGAGCTACTCCGGCAATGTCATGACGTTTACGCTGAAGCTCAAGAGCGATGCCAAGAGTGACGGCTACAAGGTATCCATTAAAAGCGAGACTGTGGTGGGCGATGGTGGCGACCTTGAGACGACGGTGACACCCGCTGCGCTCCAGGTGAAATGCATCCATACCTATAAGTGGGAAGCAGTGGATGGCACGGACACCCACACCGAAACCTGCACCAAGTGCGGCGAGACCAAAACCGTTGCCCACTCCTGGAATGACGAGGGCGAAGTGGTAAAGAAGGCCACCTGTACGGAGGCGGGCACGATCAAGTATGCCTGCGAATACTGCAACGCCGAAAAGGAAGAAGCCATCCAGGCCACCGGGCATCAGGATATGAGCGCCTGGAAGAGCGACGGAAGCAAGCACTGGCATGAGTGCAGTGCCTGCGGCCATAAGGACGGCGAAGAGGCCCATACTCCCGGCGCAGAAGCAACGGATACCACTGCCCAGACCTGTACCGCTTGCGGTCATGTGCTGAAAGAAGCGCTGGGGCATGATTACAGCACCACCTGGCGCCATGATGGCACCAACCACTGGCATGAGTGCAACAATGCCGGCTGTGACAGCAAGGGAAGCTATGGCCGCCATGTTTATGATGATGCTTGCGATATTACCTGTAATACCTGCGGCTATGTCCGCAGAGCGCCCCATAAGTATGGGGAAGAGTGGCTGTCCAACGAGCAGGGCCATTTCCACATCTGTGTTTTGTGCAATATCCAATCCGAAATCGTGGCCCATGAGCCCGGTGAACCCGCAACAGAGGATGCACCCCAGACCTGTACGGTCTGCGGCTATATCCTGGCAATGCAGCTGAGCCATGAGCATAAGTTTGACGATAAATGGGAATGCGACGAGGCTGGACACTGGCAGATCTGCACGGATCTGACCTGCAATGAATGCAGTGAAAAGCAGGAGCACACCTGGTCGGATGTTGTGACAAATGCGGATGGCAAAAAGGTCAAGACCTGTACCGTCTGCGGCTATGAGACGGTGGCTGACGAAGAGACAACGCCGACGGAGCCTGAGACGCCCCCCACAGAACCTGAGGAAACAAAGCCTGTCTCCGGCGCCACCGGTGAGCCGACGAATACCACCCAAAGCGGTTTCCCCTGGTGGGTGATCGCGGTGGCGGCGGTGGTGCTGCTGTGCGTGGGCATCGTGCTGCTGGTCTTGGAGATCATGCGTAGCAAGAAAATGAATAGCCACGGTAAATTCAGTAAGTAAAACGAAAGAGGAGCGACACAAGCCGCTCCTCTTATTATATGCCTAAGGGACAGAAAAACGCAGGTTTCCCATGGGAAACCTGCGGTAGAAGTTGAGACAGATTATCTTTTTGAGAACTGAGGTGCACGACGTGCAGCCTTCAAGCCGTACTTCTTTCTTTCCTTCATTCTGGGGTCGCGGGTCATGAAACCAGCAGCCTTCAGAGCGGGACGGTACTCGGGGTTCAGCAGAACCAGAGCACGGGAAATGCCGTGACGGATAGCGCCAGCCTGGCCGGAAACGCCGCCGCCGCAAACGGTGACAACGATGTCCACCTTGCCCTGCAGGCCGGTGGTGACCAGGGGCTGGTTGACGACCAGCTTCAGTGTGTCCAGACCAAAGTAGTCGTTGATGTCACGACCGTTGATGGTGATGGAGCCGGTGCCGTTCTCATACACACGGACACGAGCGACGGAGGACTTCCGACGGCCGGTGCCGTAAAAATACTTCTTCTTGCTCTCGTACATAGTTCGTTACCTCCAATTAGTCCAGGGTCCAAGCGATGGGCTGCTGTGCAGCGTGAGCGTGCTCGGCATCCTTGTACAGGTGCAGACGGGTCAGAGCGTTACGGCCCAGGGTGTTCTTGGGCAGCATGCCCTTAACGGCCAGCTCCATAGCGTAGTCGGAACGCTTCTCCATCATGACCCGAGCCTTGGTCTCCTTCAGGCCGCCGATCCAGCCGGAAACGCGGTAGTAGGACTTCTGATCCAGCTTCTTGCCGGTCAGGATGGCCTTGTCGGTGTTGATGACGATGACGAAGTCGCCGCAGTCAACGTTGGGGGTGAAATCAGCCTTGTGCTTGCCGCGCAGAATGTTGGCAACAGTCACAGCGGTGCGGCCCAGGGGCTTACCGGCAGCGTCGACAACGTACCACTTGCGCTCCAGGGTCTCTTTCTTCAAAAGAGTAGTGGACATGTTACTTCCTCCAATAGGTAAAATATTTTGACAAATCTTTGTACATGATGTACAATATCTTCAAATTGCTTGACATTTATACCACATTGAAATTCAAATGTCAACCGCTTTTTTGAAGAATTTTATGAAAAATATAATAAACTTTCAAAAGCTCTTAAAATCTCTTAAATGCTCTTAAATTCTCAAATCCTATTTTTCTTGAAAACGGAGGAAAACGAAACAATGCAGAAGATGATGGGCCTGGTGCGCCGCTGCGCCGAGGATTATAATATGATCGAAGCCGGGGATAAGATCGCCGTGGGTGTTTCCGGCGGCAAGGATTCGCTGGTGCTGCTGCAGGTCATGGCGGGTTTGCGGGAATATTCCGACAAGCCATTTGAATTGGAAGCAATCACCATCGATATGGGCCTGGGGATGGACTATTCCGACATTGCGGCTTTTTGCGAAAAGCTGAAGGTGCCTTACACTGTGGTAAAGACCCAGATCGGGCCGATCATTTTCGACCATCGGAAGGAGAAAAATCCCTGTTCCATGTGTGCAAAAATGCGCCGCGGCGCACTGAACCAGGCAATTTTGGACCGTGGCATTCGGAAGATCGCTCTGGGGCACCATTATGATGACGCAGTGGAGACGTTCGTCATGTCGCTGATCTACGAGGGGCGCATCAGTTGCTTCCAGCCGGTGACGGATCTGGACCGTATGGGAGTGGTGCAGATCCGCCCCATGCTCTATGTCCACGAAAAGACGGTGGAGCATTTCTGTGAGCGGATGGAACTGCCGGTGCTTCAAAACCGCTGCCCGGTGGATAAGCATACCAAGCGGGAGGAGATCAAAAAACTGGTGTATGATCTGAGCCAGACCTACCCGGATCTGAAGGAGCGAATCTTCGGCGCAATGCAGCGCCTGCCTCTGCCGGAATGGGAGCCCCAGGGCCGCTACAAACGCCCCAGAGAGCAGGAATAAGAAAAGGACGGCTTGCGCCGTCCTTTTTGTTATGAAAACGCACCCGAAAAAGAGCGCAAAGCATCCCCCACCCTTCGGC
>CAZVAB010000072.1:0-4897 GCA_964625045.1 uncultured Oscillospiraceae bacterium
CTTTTGCTTATTGGATCATATTCAGAAAATCGTCCTCAGAAAGGATTGGAATGCCCAGTTCCCTGGCTTTGCGCTCCTTGGAGCCAGCGTTTTCGCCAACCACCACATAGGAGGTCTTCTTGGACACGGAGCCGGAGGCCTTTCCGCCGAACAGCTCGATCTTCTCGGAGGCTTCCTCCCGGGTGAACTTGCTAAGTGCTCCGGTGAGCACGAAGGTCAGCCCCGCAAAGCGTGTGTCGGTGACGGTGCGTTTGCTCTGGAAGTTCACCCCTGCTTCCCGCAGCCGCTGCACAATGTGCCGTGCCTGGGGCTGG
Source organism: uncultured Oscillospiraceae bacterium (assembly GCA_964625045.1). Classification (GTDB taxonomy): domain Bacteria; phylum Bacillota; class Clostridia; order Oscillospirales; family Oscillospiraceae; genus Faecousia. The sequence goes on from CAZVAB010000072.1 coordinate 315, forward strand.
GAGAACCAATCGGCAATGTTCTTTGCTGTCACAGCGCCCACATCGTTTACCTGGGTCAGTGCTTCCTCCCCTGCTTCCATAAGGGCATCCAGAGAGCCGAACTGGGCAGCCAAAACTTTTCCTGTCTTGGCCCCTACCTGTCGAATGCCCAAAGCATAGATGAGTTTTGCCACATCCTGCTCCTTGCTGGCATCAATGGCGGCAAGAAGTTTTTTGGCGGCGGTATCGCCCTTTTGCCAGAGGGATTTCAGCTCATCAAGTGTCAGATAGTAGATATCAGCCGGAGATTTCAAATATCCCTTTTCAATCAGCGCATCTACAATGGCACCCCCAAGGCCCTCGATGTCCATGGCATCCCGGCTGACGAAGTGGGCAATGTTCCGACTCAACTGGGCGGGACATTCCGCACCGGTGCAGCGCAGGAACGCACCGTCCTCGTCCTGGGCGGTGGGAGCACCGCAGACCGGGCAGGTCTCGGGCAGACGATAAGGAACGGCATCCGCCGGACGCCTGGTAAAGTCCACATCCAAAATCTCCGGGATGATCTCACCCGCCTTGCGGATGCGCACGGTATCACCAATACGGATGTCCCGCTGGGTGATGAAATCCTGATTGTGCAGTGTGGCATTGGTGACGGTGGTGCCGGCAAGCCGCACGGGTTGAACCACCGCCTTGGGAGTCAGCACGCCGGTGCGTCCCACCTGTACCACGATATCTTCCACCACCGTGGGCTTGATCTCCGGGGGATATTTGTAGGCCACTGCCCACTTGGGACATTTGGCCGTGCTGCCCATGGCTTCCCGCTGGGAAAGGTCATTGACCTTGATCACCGCACCGTCAATGTCGCAGGTGAGGTTTTCCCGGTTTTCGTTGATGGCAAAGACCTGGGTGACAATCTCATCGGCTGTGCGCAGCATCCGGTTATCAATGACTTTGAATTTCAGCCTCCGCAGGAAATCCAGGGATTCTTCATGGCTTTGGAAAGTCACGCCCTGTGCCAGCTGTACGTTGAAGATGAGAATGTCCAACTTCCGCTGGGCCGTGATCTTGGAGTCCAGCTGCCGCAAGGAGCCTGCGGCTGCGTTGCGGGGATTGGCAAACAATGCCTTTCCCTCCGCCTCCTGCCGCTGGTTCAACGCCTCAAAGCTCTTCTTGGGCATGAATACCTCACCCCGGACGATGAGCCTTTCCGGCGCCCCCTCCAGGCGCATGGGGATGGAGCGGATGGTCTTGAGGTTTTTCGTTACATCCTCGCCCGTCACGCCGTCGCCCCGGGTGGCACCCCGAACAAACAGGCCGTTTTCGTATTCCAGAGCTACAGAAAGACCGTCGATCTTCGGCTCCACGGAAAATACGCTGTTTGGATAGGTTTCCAGCGTTTTTTCCACGAATTCGGTCAGTTCCTCCGGGGAAAACACATCCTGCAGGCTCATCAATGGCACGATATGGGTCACTTTGTCGAATTTGGTCAGTGCTTCCCCGCCCACACGCTGGGTGGGAGAGTCCGGTGTCACCAGCTCCGGGTGGGCCATTTCCAGCTCTTCCAGTTCCCGCAGCAGCCGGTCATACTCAAAGTCCGGCATGGTGGGGTTATCCTGCACATAATACAGGTAGTTGGCTTCCTTTAAGATGCGGCAAAGTTCTTCAATTCTCTTTTTTGCTTCCATTGTATCCTCCCGTTTGGAAAAATGTATCGGGTACCTGACCGACGATGATGGTTTCCGCCACCACCACTTCGCTGTTGACGGTAAAGCTCTCCGTCCGTCCCAGCACCAAAATGGACACATCCACGCTGACGGTCATGGTTATTTTTTGCAGAGTCTGGTTGATGCCCGCTTCGGAAAAATGGCTTTCAAAGCTGGCATCGGAATTGCTGATGGAAATGATCCGCACCGGGATCTGCGGCCCCCGGCCGGAGAGAAATTCCGGCAGGATCAGGCTGCCCAGGGGGATTCCCAGATCCGTGGTATCCATGGCCAGGATCTCGTCATTGATGATGTTCAAGATACTGGTTTTCAGCCGGTTCACTTCGCTCATGTTGGTTTTCAGCGCGGTTATTTTTCCTTCCAGATCCTTTTCAAAGTAAACGATCCGGTCGTACTGGATGTTGTTATTGTCGATCTGGGCATCGATGGCATCGTTGATCAGATCGGACGTGGTGTTCTTCAACTGTGTCTCCGCCAGGGAGCGGATGGTTGCGTGATACTTGACCCGAAACAGGATCAGAACGAACACAGCCAGCACCAGAAGGAAAAAGATCCATCGCAGTAATTTTTGCAGCCAGCGGCCCATAGCATCACCTCTTGGTCATTCTATGGGCCGGGCCGGGGCGCTATTACAGTTTTTTCATGTGCGCAGAGGCAGTTTTTGCCATGAGCTTCTTGGTGCCGATCTGGTCAAAGGCAATTTCAAGCAGCGCATCGCCGCCCATTTTCATCACGGACAGAACCATGCCCTTGCCAAAGGCGGCGTGATTGACCATATCACCCTTATTCAGCTCCAACACCGGGCCGGAAGAAGATGCGGCAGAGGGAACGCTGCTGAAGCTGGTGCGCTTGGGAGCGCTGTACTGGCTTGCGTACCGGGGCTGGGCAGGATTTTCCTGGGAAAAGGCAGGGCTGGTATAGCCGCCCTTTTTCACGATCTCATCCTGAGGAAGCTCCCGCAGGAACCGGGAAGCCATAGCACCGTTGGTGCGGCCATATAGCATTCGCTGCCGGGCGTGGGAAATGGTCAGCGTCTGCTTTGCCCGGGTGATGGCCACATAGCAAAGTCTGCGCTCCTCTTCCATTTCTTCCGCATCACCGATGGCTTTCATGCCGGGGAACAGTCCGTCCTCAAAACCCACCAGAAATACATGGGGAAATTCCAGACCCTTGGACGAGTGCATGGTCATCATCACCACCGCATCGTCTCCGTCGTTGTATTCCTCAATGTCCGTATACAGGGCGATTTCTTCCAAAAATCCAGCCAAAGTGGGGTTTTCCGCATTCTCCACATAAGTATTGAAGCTGGATTTCAGTTCTCGGATGTTTTCCAGCCGGGTTTTGTTTTCCTCGGTATCCTTCTTTTGAAGCATCTCGATGTAGCCGGTGCGAATCATCAGTTCTTCATAAAACTCCGGCAGGCTCATGCCCTCGTCCAGCAGCCCCGCCAGCCCCTCGATGATGGAAGTGAAGTTATTCAGCTTCGGTGCCATCTTTTCCAGAGGCGCATAGCCAGCGGGATTTGCAATGACCTCATACAAGGGCACATTTTCCGCCTCCGCCAGCCGGCGAGCAGTTTCCAGGGACTTGTCTCCCAGTCCTCTGGGTGGGTTGTTGATGATCCGGTTCAGCCGCAGATCGTCGGCACGGTTATTAATAACGCAAAGATACGCCAGCATATCCTTGATTTCTGCCCGGTCAAAGAAGCGGGTGCCGCCGATGACCCGGTATGGAATGGCGTTGCGCTTCAATGCGTATTCCAAAGCGTTGGACTGGGCGTTGGTGCGGTACAAAATGGCGTAATCCTTAAAGTTTTTACCCTTGGACAGGCTGATGATCTGCCCGGCAACGTAAGTTGCTTCCGCCCGCTCGTCCGCTGCTTCGTAGACAGTGACCGGCTTGCCCTCTCCGTTTGCCGTCCACAGCCGCTTTCCTTTGCGGCCCTTGTTGTTGACGATGACAGCGTTTGCGGCGTTCAGGATGGCCTGGGTGGAGCGGTAATTCTGCTCCAAACGGATGACCCGGGCACCACGGTACTGCTTTTCAAAGTCCAGAATATTCTCGATAGTAGCGCCACGGAAGCGGTAAATGCTCTGATCGTCATCACCCACCACGCAGATATTCTCATGTCCACCAGCCAGCAGACTGGTCAGCAGATATTGCAGATGGTTGGTATCCTGATACTCGTCAACCAGTACATAGCGGAATTTCCGCTGATAATACTGGCGAATGTCCTCGTTTTCCTGCAAAAGCCGGACGGTGAGCAAAATGATATCGTCAAAATCCACGGCATTGTTTTCTTTCAGCCGGGTTTGATATTTCTTGTATGCCCGGGCGATGTGCTTCAATTTCAGGTCGCCGGTGTTTTCGGCTGCCTCCTCCATTTCACTGGGAAGCACCATTTTATCCTTCTGACGGCTGATGATGGAAAGCACATACTGGGGGGGGAAAGTCTTATCGTCCAGGCCCATGTCCCGGATGACCTCTTTCATGATCCGTTTGGAGTCGTCCGAGTCGTAGATGGTGAAGCTGCGGCCATAGCCCAGACGCTCAATGTCCCGCCGGAGAATACGGCAGCAGGCAGAGTGGAAGGTCATAGCCCACACATCCTCCGCCTCCGGGCCCAGCATGGCACCCAGGCGGGCTTTCAGCTCGTTGGCGGCCTTGTTGGTGAAGGTGATGGCGATGATGCTCCAGGGCACAGCCGGGCGCAGGGCGCACAGGTACTCCGCCCGGTGCAGATCTAGCTCCGAGGAACTGGCGCTGATCCCCTCCAGAAATTCCACATCCTTCTCTGTTACGGTATCTGGAATGTCGTTGGCATGGGGGTCGCTGCCTGCTCCAAAGCGGATGAGGTTCGCGATCCGGTTGATGAGG
>CAZVAB010000072.1:4997-7172 GCA_964625045.1 uncultured Oscillospiraceae bacterium
ATGGGGGTCGCTGCCTGCTCCAAAGCGGATGAGGTTCGCGATCCGGTTGATGAGGCACCCAGGCGGGCTTTCAGCTCGTTGGCGGCCTTGTTGGTGAAGGTGATGGCGATGATGCTCCAGGGCACAGCCGGGCGCAGGGCGCACAGGTACTCCGCCCGGTGCAGATCTAGCTCCGAGGAACTGGCGCTGATCCCCTCCAGAAATTCCACATCCTTCTCTGTTACGGTATCTGGAATGTCGTTGGCATGGGGGTCGCTGCCTGCTCCAAAGCGGATGAGGTTCGCGATCCGGTTGATGAGGACCGTGGTCTTACCGCTGCCCGCACCGGCAAGAAGCAGCAGCGGGCCTTCTGTGGTCATGGCAGCTTCCTGCTGCATGGTATTTAAATTAGAAAATTGTCCGGCAATGAAAGCACGCCGTGCTTTCAGGAAACGGGTTTGAAATTGTTCTGTCATAGCTGCACCTATCTTTATGTTGATGCGTCTATTTTACTCCATTTCCCCCAAAAGGTAAAGAGAAAATTTATGCTATTGCATCAGCTGCCGCAGGTTTTCCAGGGCTTTCTTTTCAATCCTGGAAACCTGCACCTGGCTGACGGAAAGCACCCGGGCCACCCGCTCCTGGGTCAGGCCATGGAAGTAGCGCAGCTGAATGACCATGCGTTCCCGCTCCGGCAGCTTCCCGATGGACTGGCGCAAGGTGATCTGCTCCACCAGCCGTTCTTCCGTTTGGGTGTCCGTGAGCACATCTTCCAGGGTGAAACCATCTTCACCGCTCTCCCGCTGAATGGATTCCGTGGCGGCGGTGGCGTTTTCAGCCAGGGCGATATCCTCAAGGGAAAGCCCCGTCTGCCGGGAAAGCTCTGAAACTGTCGGTTCCCGCCCCAGGGCATGGGTCAGGCTGTTCCGGGCGATCTTGATGGCGGTGGCCTGCTCCTTGATGGTGCGGGAGACTTTCACTGCCCCATCATCCCGGAGAAAGCGCCGGATCTCCCCGGAGATCTTGGGCACGGCGTAGGTGGAAAACTGGGTGCCGTATTCCAGGTCAAAGCCCTCCACGGCCTTGAGAAACCCCAGACATCCCAGCTGGTACAGATCATCCGCCTCCGCTCCCCTGCCCAGATACCGCCGGGCCACAGACCAGATCAGCCCAGAATTTTCCGTCACCAGCTGCTCCATGGCAGCTTTGTCCCCGGCTTGGGCCAGGGAGATCAGTTCGGACAGAGCGCTCATTGCCGTCTGGACAGTTTCCGGCGCATATGTACGCTGGTGCCTTTTCCGGGGCTGGACTGGACTTCAAAGCTGGTCATGAAGCTTTCCATGATGGTAAAGCCCATGCCGCTGCGGTCGCTGCCGCCGGTGGTGAACATGGGGCGCTTGGCCTGCTCAATATCCGGGATCCCGACGCCCTTGTCTTTGACCACGATATCCAGCACATTGTCCTTGAGAATACGGCAGCGCAAGGTGATGATGCCGTACTTGTTGGGATAGGCGTGGACGATGGCATTGGTCACCGCTTCAGATACGGCGGTGCGGATATCCCCCAATTCCTCCAGTGTCGGGTCCATTTGGGCCGCAAAGCAGGCCACCGCCGACCGGGCGAAGGCTTCGTTGCTGGAACGGTTTGGAAATTCCAAGATCATGTAGTTTTCAAATTTCATGATACCGCCTCCTTGATCTCTACGAGCTTGTCAATGCCCGATGCCTGAAACACCCGCATGGGCTGGGCGGCGATGCCGGAAAGCACCAGCCTGCCCTCGATTTGGGACATACTGCGCAGCGCATTGATCACAACGGCGATGCCGGAAGAGTCCACAAAGGTCACATCAGAAAAATCCAGCACACACAGCTCCGGGGTGTAGGCTTCGATTTTAGCGGCAATGGCCTGAATGTAGCTTCTGGCACAGTGGTGGTCGATCTCTCCGGTCAAGGCGACCGTCAATCGTCCGTTTTCCAGAAAACTGGTAAAGTTCATCATTGCATCCTCCTTTTTGGTTTTGCTGCTGATAAGTATAAACCATGGGAAATACTTTTTCCGTCGGAATGGGGCAGGAAAAAAGAAAACCGCCGGTTCAACCAGCGGTAGAAAAATTCTCAAAGTCTGCTTTATTGCAAAATACGTTCCTCATGGTATACTGATGGTAAGCTGCTACAAAAAAGAAAGACTAACTATTAA
>CAZVAB010000073.1:0-7076 GCA_964625045.1 uncultured Oscillospiraceae bacterium
CTATCTGCTGGGGGCGTTTGCTGCCATTTACACCGTCGTGTTGTATGTCTTTTCCGGGAAGATCCATGTGGGCGCGGTGATGCTCCCGGTGGCCTATCTGGTGGGCTATAATTGGGAAATTGAGGAGGAAGACCCCGGTAAGACGGTAAAGACGGTGCTCATCTGCGCATCCCTTGGGATGTGCGTTCATGTGGTGCTGAATTTTCTTTGGGAGATGATCCAAAACCGGGGCATCGTTTTTGGCGCACGCCACAGGGATATTTGGTCGGGTGCGGTGTCCGGAGCAACGGGCCAGATGGTCAATTTGACCATGTGCACCTCGGTTTTGACATTTGCCGTGATGAAGCGGGGAAAATACCTGTGGCTGCTGGGACTGCTGGGCATCGGACTGATCTATGGTGCCATTGTTGGCAGCAGAACAGCGGTCATGATGACGCTGGTGCTGGGAATCGACCGGATGGGGGAAATGGAGCCCAGCGGATCTTCCCGGAATGAGGGGAAAGCGGATATGGTCATGCTGCTGGTGCTGGATGAGACGGAAAAGAAATGCAATATCATCACATTGGAGCGCAATACGATGCTGGACATATCCGTGCCCGGTGCCCAGGGCGGGGAAAGTGGTACGGTCTATGGGCAGCTGGCACTGGCCTATACCTATGGAACGGGCATGGAGGACAGCTGCGAAACTGTCAGCAGGACGGTCAGCCGGTTTCTTCTGGGGGCGCATATCGACCACTATGTGTCCATGAACATGGAAGCGGTCATCATCCTCAACGATGCGGTGGGCGGCGTGACGGTGGAGGTCACGGATGATTTTTCCGGGGTGGACCCCACCATTGGAATGGGTACGGTCACGCTGCGCGGTCAGCAGGCGATCCACTTTGTGAGAATGGGTAACGATGCGGCGGACCAGTCCTGTGTTTCCCGCACGGAGCGGCAGGAGGCTTATCTGGATGGCTTTTTCAAGGCACTGAAAAAGACACATTGGGAAGCACCGGAAACATTGACACAGGCATACAGCATGGCATCACCCTATGCGGTAACGGACTGCTCCATGACCGCCGTGACGAAACTGATGAACTGCTTGGCTGAATATGAATTGGACGGGATCTATTCCCTTCAGGGCGAATATGGGGCAGAGGGAGCATACTATGTGGCGGATGGGGAGCGAAGGGCCTTGGCGCTGAAACTGTTCTTTGCGGAAAAATAAACGGAAACAGGCACCGATTTTTCGTCGGTGCCTGTTTTTCGTACAGCTTAGATTTCTTTGTACATGGCGCTGGCATCGTCCTTGCGGACGGTTTCGGCCACCTGCAAAACCTCTACAGCGACGGTCCGGGGGCCCATGGTGATCTCCAGCTTGTCACCCACCTTTACATCGTAGCTTGCCTTGACCACACGGCCGTTGACGCTGATGCGTCCGTTGTCGCAGGCTTCGTTGGCAATGGTGCGGCGCTTGATCAGCCGGGAGACCTTCAGATACTTGTCAAGACGCATATCTTACTTTCCCACCGCATCCTTCAGGCTCTTGCTGGCCTTGAAAGCGGGAACACGGGTAGCGGGGATCTCGATGGCCTCCTTGGTGTGGGGGTTGCGGCCAATGCGTGCTTCCCGGTCCTTGGTCTCGAAGATGCCAAAGCCGGACAGCTGCACCCGTTCGCCTGCCACCAGTGCGGCGCAGATGGAGTCGATGGCGGCGTTCAGCACCCGCTCGGTGTCCTTCTTGCTGATGCCGGCGGCTTCCGCGGCAGTGGCAATCAATTCAGTCTTATTCATATTCATTCCTCTTTTCTCAAGATTTTCTGCATTTACGCTACCATAATGATAGACAAAATGCAAGGATTATTTTCACAAATGCAGCAAATTTGCAATTTTTTCGCCCTTGGGCAGCAGCAGACAGTCCTCTCTTGTGATGGCCTTGAATTTCGCGGCGGCAATGACATAAACCACCACGCCCACCAGAATGGGGGCGGCGCAGGCAATCACACGGTTCAGATCCCCGCCCTTCAGTACCACCAGGCCTTTCCAGGTGCCCCAGGCGCAAGCGCCCATGATGGCGGCGGAGAGGAACGCCCGGAGCATCTGCCGCAGGACGGCAGGCGGGTCTTCCAGCACCCGGCGCATGGTCACAAGGTTCAAAATGGTGATGGTCAGGTAGCACAGCAGGCTTCCGATGGGGGTGCCAACGATGCCGATGGCGGGATTTCCCGTGAGGATGAATACGGCAAACAGCTTCAAAATACCGCCTACGAACATATTCACCACCGGCAGCTTTTCATGACCGTGGGCCTGCATGATGGCATTGGTCAGCAGCACCAGAGCGTTGAAAATGATGCACACGCCCAGCACGGACATGAGGCGGGTGGCAAGGACCAGCTTTTCGCCGGAATAGCCGCCCAGCAGCCGGGTCACCGGCTGAGCCAGCAGCGCCAGACCAAAGGCGCAGGGCATGGAGATCAAAGCGCAGATCCGGGCGGAGGACTCTTCCGTTGCCCGGGCGGCCTTGAAGTTGCCCAGGGTAAGCTGGGAGGTGATGGCGGGGATGATGCTGATGGTGATGGGGGTGATAAAAGCGCAGGGCATATTGAAAATGGTCAGGGTCATGCTGTAAATGCCCTTCTGGGTATCCGCCATATCCTGGGTCAGGGTCTTGAGCAGCTGGGTCATGTAGATCTTGGTTTCCAGGACTGTGAGCAGCTGCAAGCCCGCAGAGCCGATGGTGATGGGGATGGCGATGGAGAGCAGTCCCTTGGCAATGTCCTTGCCGGAGGAGACCTCCTCGCAGGTCTGGGGCATATCCCGGAAAGCGCTGCGGAAGCAGCGGTTCAGGTAAATGGAGGACACCAGACAGCTGACGGTCACGCCCATGATGGCACCGCCGGCAGCCAGAGGGATGCTATCCCAATAGAATTTCACCAGCAGGGCGGCGGCAATGCCCACCACCAGCTTGGTCACCGCCTCCAGAACCTGGGAGATGGAAGTGGGCATCATGTTGCCCTGCCCCTGGAAGAAGCCCCGGTAAGTACTCATCAGGCAGATAAGGAAACAGCAGGGACCCAGAGCGCCAATGGCGGCCCAGGCATCGGGCTGCTGCTGGAAATCAGCCAGCTGGCGGCAGAAAGCGGTCATGAGCAGAGTGCCCAGCAGGCCCAGAGTCAGGAAGATCGTCCGGGAAATGGTGTAGATCTTACGCACCTGGCGGTAGTGGCCCAGAGAGCTTGCCTGTGCCACCATGCGGCTCATGGCCACGGGCAGGCCGGCGGTGGAGATCATCAAAAGCAGGGTGTAGATCTCATAAGCGGTGCTGTAATAGCCGAAGCCCTGTTCACCGATGATGCCGTTCAGCGGGATCTTATACAGGGCACCGATGACCTTGACGATGGCGGTTGCCATGGCAAGCAGCGCAGTGCCATGGAGAAAGGATTGTTTCTTGGGAGTTTCGGACATAAGGCTCCTCCTTTAAGTTTTGTCGTCGGCGAAGAGCCGGGGGATGGCGTAGGTGGTCAGTTCTTCCACCACTTCGGTCAAATTGATGGTGGGGAACTGGCCATTCTGATACAAAATCTTGCCCTGGACCATGGTCATGGCCACATCGCCGCCCTTGGCACTGAAGGTCAGGGAACTCAGCACATTGTGGCAGGGCATCAGGTGGGGGGCGGAAAAGTCCACCAGAATGAGGTCGGCATCATACCCCTCCTTGATCATGCCGATGCTTGCGCTCCGGCCCTGGGCCTGGGCACCGCAGGTGGTGGCCATCATCAGGGCAGCGGAGGCGGGCAGGGCGGCGGCATCGCCGGCGGAAGCCCGGACGGAAAGGGCGGTGGCCCGGATGACCTCAAACAGATCAAGATTTCCCGCTTCCAGCGCACCGCCGGTGCCCAAGGCCACGTTCATGCCCGCTTTGACACAGTCCAGCACCGGGGTCTGGGGGGCGCCATTTTTGGCGCTGGTGATGGGACAGGCCACGGCAGTGGCTTTTTTCTTGCCCAGAATGTGCCGCTCCGTGTCGGAAAGGCAGGCGCAGCTGACAGCTGTGACCGGCAGATTGAAAATGCCGTGGCAGGACAGCAGTTCAGCAGGGCCGAGACCGGTGCGGTCCAGACAGGAGTCCGTCTCGTTTTGGGTGGCGGCAAGGTGAAGCTGGAAGCCAAGTCCCTTTTCCGCCGCATAGCCCACAAGACCCTCCCACAGGGGGTAGTTGCTGGTGTACTCGGCGTGGATGCCGGCATCGATTTTGATGCGTCCGTTGTCGTAGCCGTGCCACTTGTCACACACACGCACCAGCTCCTGACACTGTTCGTCGGTGTTAAAGTCAAATTCCTCGTTCTGGTCGATGTAACGGTAGGCGGACAGGGCGATGTTGGCCTTGATGCCGCTTTCTGCCACGGCTTCGGCGGTGGCATCCGGGTAGTAGTAAAGATCGGATACGGAGGTGATGCCGAAGCGCAGGCACTCGGCAATGCCCATCAGGGCAGCAGCCTTGGCGCAGCGTTTGTCCATCTTGTCCTCCCGCTTCAGCTGCTCGTTCAGAGCGTCACGGCTGCCTATATCATCCAGATAGCTGCGAAGCACCGTGGTGGCCAGTTGGGTGTGGCAGTTCACAAGACCGGGAAGAAGCACCATGCCGGTGCCGTCCACGATGGTCTGGGGCTGCTCCTGGGGGGCGGTTTTGCCGATGTAGGAAATTTTTCCGTCGGTCACGCCCAAATAAGCGCCGAACAGCACTTCCATTTTTTCGTTCATGGTGACGATGGTCACATTGGAGATCAGGGTGTTCAAATCAGATGCTTCCTTTCATCAGGTCAAAGAGTGTCTTCTTTTCCGCCAGTACCTGGGGCAGCATTTGGATGTACTGCTCCGGGAATTTGGGATTGTGGAACCGCTGCAGGCTGCCGTCGGGAAAGTTGACTTTATTCATGCCACCGCCACCCAGAGAGAGAATGGTGTGGATCTCTTCCATCATGTAGATATTGTAAAGGCAGTCCAAGCTGTCTCTGGCCCAGCCCACATTCTCAAAAGAGCCGGACATATATTTCTGCCGGTACAGGTAATAGGGCTTGTAGCTACCTCGCCGCAGGGTGCTGTTGGCATAGTCCACCATTCGGGCCACTTGGTCCGCACCGCCCAGTCCCTCCCGCTTTTCAAAGAGGTCAGCCCCTTTTTTCAGCGCTAGGGTGTGTACGGTGATGTTGGCAGGCTCCAAAGCGGCAACGGCATCCAGAGAGTAGCGGAAGCCGTCGAAATCATCCGTGGGAAGCCCGGCGATAAGGTCCATGTTGATGGCCTTGAAGCCTGCGTCCTGGGCCCAGCGGTAGCTGCTTAGAAGATCGGCGGCGGTGTGGGGCCGCCCGCAGGGCCGGAGAACGCTGTCCACCATGGACTGGGGATTGATGCTCATGCGGTCAGCACCGTGGTCATGAATGGCCCGGAGCTTTTCTGGGGTCAAGGTGTCTGGACGGCCCCCCTCCACCGTAAATTCCAGGCACCGGGACAGGTCAAAAGAGTCCCGGATGGTATCCAGCAGTCGGATCATTTGCCGGGTGGACAGAGTGGTGGGCGTGCCGCCGCCTATGTATATGGTACGCACAGTCCGCCCGGAATTTGCAAGCAGCGAGCCGGTGACGGCGATCTCCTGGCACAGAGCATCCAGATACGGCTCCAAAAGCTCCGTTTTCTGGCCAATGGTGCGGCTGACAAAGCTGCAATAGCTGCACCGGGTGGGGCAGAAGGGAATGCCCACATACAGGGAAAGGTCGTTTTCCTGCAGCAGCTTGGTAGCGTTGACGGTGGAAACGGAACAGTCCACTGCCAATTCCCGCCGCTGGGGGGTCACATAGTACACATTTTCCAGGAGCTTTCCGGCGGATCTGGGGGTGCCGCCCTCCAAAATGTGCTTGGTGGAGATCTTGGTGGGACGAACACCCGCCAGAGCGCCCCAGGCGGAAGGTGCCGGCAGCAGCTGTACGGCAGCCAGATAATAGCTCTGCTGTAAGATCCGGCGGCGCAGGCGCACGGTTTCCTCCGCCGTTTTCAGCCGACGGGAGGCGGTGGCGGTCTTGCCGTTTAAGGTGATCTTGGCGGTGGCGGTGAGCCAGGTCTTGCCCCGGTGCAGGGCGGAGACTGCCTCGCCCTCCTGGCTGGTGGAAAACAGCGCCATTTGCAGCTGCTCCACGGCATAACGGTCATCGTGACCGATGAGTGTCAGTTTCATAGCAGGTCCTCGGTTATCGAAGGTAGGGATTGTTGCGGCGCTCGGCGATCAGGGTGGAGGAGGTGCCGTGCCCCGGATACACCCGCAGATTTTTCCGAATATCTTTCAAACGGCACAGAGAAGCCTTGATCTGGCTCCAATTGCCTTCGGGCAGATCCGTTCTGCCACAGGAACCGGCAAACAGGGTATCCCCGGTGAACAGGGCGTTTTCGCATTGGTAGCAAAGGGAGCCGGGGGTGTGCCCGGGGGTTTCCAGTATGGTAAAGGTGAGCCCCGCGGCGGAGATCACGTCCCCATCTTTGCAGAATTTTACGTCGGTGAAATCGCAGTCCGCCAGGGGAAAATAGTGCAGATGGACAAGATCCAGGGGCATGGCCCAGTCATTTTTGTGCATCCAAAGATCACAATGGGTCTCCTGAACCAGCGTTTCCACTCCGCCCACATGGTCAAAGTGGCCATGGGTGAGCAAAATCGCTTCCAGCTTCAATCCGCCGCTTTTCAGAAACGACAGGATACCCTCCGGCTCATAGCCGGGGTCGATGAGAACACACCGTTCATCGTTGCTGAGCACATAGCAGTTGGTCTGGTAAGCGCCCAGGATCAAAGTTTGGATCTTCAGCATACATCAACCTCTTCTGGGGCTGTCCATCAGCTGGTCGGTGTCCAATATCAGGGTCACAGGGCCGTCGTTGACGGAAGCGACCTTCATATCCGCACCAAACTGACCATGCTGGGGTGGATAGCCCAATTCTTCGCAGATGCACAGAAATTTTTCGTACAGTTCATTGCCAAGCGCCGGACCGGCAGCTTCGGTGAAGCTGGGGCGGCGGCCCTTGCGGCAGTTGCCGTAAAGGGTGAACTGGCT